>DATEDD010000344.1:0-7138 GCA_035286565.1 Anaerolineales bacterium | reverse complement strand
CCAACGTTGTTCTGGTGGCATTTTTGCCATCATTTCCATTTCTGTCCTGCCTTCGGATTCAAATTCATCCGCAATACGATCCACGATGGCGGAGATTTCTTCGGGGGTGAGCGTTCTTTTCTTTTCCATATTGATCAACCTTACCACTTTCCACTTGCGTACTTGTTTACGTGTTTCCTTGTTTCCCTGTGTACTCTTTTACCAATTCCTCAGCCCTATCAATCCTCACAACCTTCTCCGCCACCATTTGCGCGGCGACTTTTTCGATCAATTCGCCAGAGGCGCCTGCGGCGATGGCGACTTGCCTTGCGTGCAGCGACATATGTCCGCGTTGGATGCCTTCAGTGGCGAGGGCGCGCAGGGCGGCCATGTTTTGAGCGAGTCCCACCGAAACGATGATCTCTGCCAACTCGGAGGCGGTTTTCACGCCCATTAACTTAACTGCGGCTTGTGCGGCGGGATGGACTTTTGTCGCACCGCCGACGATTCCCACCGCCATAGGCATTTCGAGTGTGCCAACGAGGTTGCCATCTTTATCCTTGCCCCAGGTTGACAGTGAAGTGTATTTGCCCGAGCGGGCAGCATAAGCGTGGGCGCCTGCTTCTATGGCGCGCCAGTCATTACCTGTGGCGATGACGACGGCGTCCACGCCGTTCATGATGCCTTTATTGTGCGTCGCAGCGCGGTAGGGATCGGTTGCGGCGAAAGCCCAGGCGGCGATGATGCCGTCGCGGACAGTCTCGCCTTTGAAGGATTCAAAACCGACGGTCAATTCACTAACCGGAATGGTACAACGTGCGCGGGCGATTCTTCTGTCTGCAAGATTGGAGAGGATTCGCAGATGAACTTTTCCGCCCGTGATAGATTCAATTTGCGGGGCAAGTTTTTCGCAGGCTGTGTTGACGGCATTCGCGCCCATCGCATCGCGCACGTCATAAATGAGATGAATGACGATGAACGGACCAATCGCGGAGTCTTCGATCATGCGGACTTCGAGGTCACGCGCGCCGCCGCCGAACTTTTTCAGGATCGGGTCAATTGCGTCCGCTGCGGCGAGTAATTCAGCTTTATGCTCATATATTTTCAGCCGTGCTTCATTCATGTTGACCACGTTGATGAGCTGCATTTGTCCGATCATCAATGGTTCCGTGGTGGTGGCAGTGAATCCGCCGCCTGCGCGGGCCAGTTTTGCCATGAAGGATGCACCCGCTACAACCGATGGTTCTTCTATTACAAAGGGGATGAGCACATCACGTCCATTGACCACGAAATTCAAGCCGATGCCTAATGGCAGTGCATACATGCCGATCACATTTTCGATCATGTGGTCGGCTGATTCAGCGGAGAGTCCGCCTGAAGTAAACGGAAGCAGGTCTTCGGGAGACCGATCCGCAGCGTCCGCTAGTTTGGCGCGGCGTTCTTCAAGGGTCAGGTTGTAAAATCCAGGGATGCGCGAATTTGTCATTTAAGTTGTCTCAAGTATAGATTTGGCTTTCTTTCAAATTCTATCAAAAAGCATTTCATTGATTATAATGTCAGTATGCTTCTTACCCGTGAACAATTACAGGAACGCTTATTTGCACTTCATCGCGCCAGCCTGGAATTGGTGAAGGATGTTTCGCTCGAGACTTTGCTTGAGCGAATTGCATCCACGGCTTGCGAGCAGGCCGATGCGCGTTATGCCGCTTTGGGGGTATTGGATGATGAAGGCAAACTCAAACAATTTATTTCTGTTGGCATGACCGATTCTCAGGTAAAAAAAATTGCTCATCCGCCTGTTGGGATGGGTTTGCTCGGGGAGTTAATGGATACTGAATATCCCTTGCGTATTCCCACAATTTCGGCGCATCCGCGTTCAGTGGGTTTTCCCGCGCATCACCCAAAGATGGTTTCGTTTCTGGGTGTTCCAATTCGCACAGGCGATAAACAGTTGGGGCAGATCTACCTTACTGAAAAAAAAGGTTCCTCGGAGTTTGATGCGGACGACGAAATGATCATTCAAATGCTGGCCGCGTATGCAGCCACTGCCATTACGAATGCGAAATTATACGAAAAGATGAAGGAACGCGACCTCGCGTTGACTCGCCGTAATGTCGATATGGGCTTGCTCAATGGCATCGCATCCACCTTGACCTCAAGCCTGGAACTCGACGAGATCCTTAACAAGACCCTTGGATTAGTGATGAACTACATGAAAGTGGAAGCAGGCGATATCTTTTTATTGGAAGAAGATAAGACCACGCTGCGCATGGTCTTGCATCGCGGGCAAGCCGCCGAGGCGTTCTGGACGCGTAATATATTTAATGTAGGTGAAGGCTACCCTGGAATTGTGGCTCAGACGCGTAAATCAATGGTCAGCATGCAGTTGGCAAGCGATGCAAATTTTAAGCGTGATGCTGTTGTTGAGGCTGGATTTCAGCAAATTGCATGTATACCCTTGCTGGCAGGCGAAAACCTGATGGGTGTACTGAGTGTGGCAACACGCGCAACTGAGCCGTTGGATGAAAGAAACATTCAAATGCTCAATGCAGTTGGTACCTGGGCCGGGCTTGCGATTGAGAATGCGCGTTTGCATTCCAATGCGCGCCGATTGGCTGTGCTTGAAGAACGTGACCGCATCGGCATGGACCTGCATGATGGCATCATCCAATCCATTTATGGGGTGGGGCTGGCGTTGGAAGGGGCGAAACTCACCCTGAATGAAGACGCCGGAGGTGCCAAGGAACGGATCCACCAGGCCATCGATGGGTTAAACCAGGCAATTCGGGATATCCGCGCCTATATTCTTGATCTCAGGCCGCGTCAACTCGGCAATGAAGGTTTGTTGAAAGGGATCAAACGCCTGATCGCCGAATATCGCGCCAATACCTTCTCTGAAGTGACTTTTACTGATCCTGATGAGCTAAAAGATCCTCCTCATGCGCAATCATTGGCCTTATTTCACATCTGCCAGGAGTCCTTAGCCAATGTTGCCAAACACGCAAAGGCAAAAAAAGTGCAGGTTTCACTCTGGATGACCAATGAACGCGTCTTATTGGAGATCCATGACGATGGGAAAGGTTTTGATCTCGACCAAATAATAACTTCCATTGGACATGGACTTGCGAATATGCAAACTCGCGCACACTCAGTCGGTGGTGATATTGATATTTCATCAGCAAATGGAGATGGGACGACCATACTTGTCTGGGTTCCTCGCGCCATTAAACAATAAACCATGCGAATCAATGAATCATTGCGAAATGAATCACAGGAACTCGTGCCTCATTATTGATGAAACAAAAAAGTATTACATCAGTATTTTTTAAGATGGATACATCCTGCAGACCCTAAAATTGCCCTTCATACCCATATATGGGGGGCTGGGGGATGGATGTAGGCGTTACTGGCTGAAACGCCTGTTCTAAACAAAAGCGTGGTGCCGATTGAATGCGAGATGATCCTTTAACATAAACCAACCTTAATAAAACACATCTTTTTAACTTAACGTAGGTCTAACGCCTGTTATCATTTCAATGTATCTGCTAGAATATATGCACGCTGATATAAAGGACGCTTGCCTCAGGCATCCGAATCCCTGTAAGAAACTTTAGAAGAAAACTTATTTAATTCATTTACTAAGCCGCGATCAAGGCGGGCTAGTTCAGTACACTCTAAAATTCACAAAACATCACATCGAGGAATGCATATGAACGCAGAGCAGGCTTGGCAATCAGTACTCGCACAACTCCAAATGGAAATGCCGCGCGCTTCCTTCGACACATGGGTGCGCGATACGCGTCCCCTGGCTTACGAGAATGGCATCATTACCGTTGGTGTCCGTAATGCTTACGCGCGTGACTGGCTCGAAAACCGCCTTGCGACGAATGTCAGCCGCTTACTGATCGAAATCCTCAATTCAAACGTATCGGTAAAGTTTGTTGTCTCTCAATCTGACGAAGCCGTCTCATTTTCCAACCCTGACGCAGAGCGTGATGCATCTTCCATTGAAATAACGCCACCCGAGCCAAAACCACGCCATATGTCCCTCAATCCGCGCTATACCTTTGATACTTATGTCGTTGGCTCTGGCAACCGCCTTGCCCATGCGGCTTGTTTGGCTGTGGCAGAAAAGCCTGCCCGTGCATATAATCCGCTTTTCCTCTATGGCGGTGTGGGACTTGGCAAAACTCACCTATTACATGCCATCGGTAACACCTGTCACGCCAGCGGACTCAACGTTTTATATGTTTCATCCGAAGAATTCACGAATGATATGATCACCGCCATTCGGACCCACACCACCCAGGCTTTCCGCGAAAAATATCGCTCTGCAGATGTTTTGCTCGTAGACGATATCCAATTCATCGCAGGCAAGGAATCCACGCAGGAGGAATTTTTCCATACCTTTAACACCCTGCATGGACAGGATAAGCAGATCATTGTTTCATCTGATCGTCCCCCCAAGTCACTGATCACCCTGGAAGAACGCCTGCGTTCCCGTTTCGAGTGGGGCTTAAGCGCAGATATTCAAGCTCCCGATTTTGAAACCCGCCTTGCCATTTTGCGCTCCAAGGCTGAACGCACCGGGCGGCATATTTCCGATGAAATCCTTGAAAGTGTTGCGAAACAAGTGCAATCCAATATCCGTGAACTTGAAGGCGCCTTGAATCGAATCATTGCTTTTGCGGACTTAAGCGGATCTGCCCTCACTCCCAGCCTCGTGGAAATGGCATTGTCTGATCTTCTGCCATCCCGTAGTGATATCGAGCCAAATAAAATAGTTACCCAGGTAGCCGAGTATTATAAGTTGTCGATTGAAAAACTTATGGGACGTGACCGCACAAAAGAGGTGGCGCATCCTCGTCAAATTGCGATGTATTTATTACGCGAAGAGGCCAAAATCTCCTTTCCCCAGATTGGTGAGACATTGGGTGGGCGCGATCATTCCACTGTCATGTCTGCTTTCGACAAAATAAAAGACCAATACAAAAATGGCGACGGACGTGTGCGTAAAGATATAGATTTTCTCAGACACCAATTGTATGACAAGGCTGTGGCAGCCTAGCAACTTTAATTTTTGATTTCACGCACGCATATCCAAATGGATGTGCGTTTTTTTTATTCACCGTAGAGATTTTAACTATCCAGTTTGTTAGTTGAGAGGGCGATGGGCGCGCTTCTCAGTTGTCGATTGGATCGGAGCAGGACAGCGAACATCCCGATGCCAAGAACGAGCAATCCGCATAACAGGGCGGGGGCAAAATTGGACAGCCATTCGGGCTTCCCAATGGATTCACCGATGGCTGAGAGACCTGCTCCAGCGGCGCAGGCATTCCACAGGCCGTGAATTAAGACAGCGGCAAAATATGCGGCAAAGAACCGTCCAATCCGTTTTTCATGAAAGGCTGAGACGATGCCCCAGCCCACCAGTCCCGAGGCGGTCATATGCAAAAGACTTGTGCCGGCGCGTACGCTAACGATAACAGGCCAGTTGATCGCACTGCCTGCGCTTGCGTTCAGGCTTTCAACCAAGGCAAAGCCCGCGCCGCTTAATATGCCCATCGCAAATCCCTGTGCCGGAGATTCAATCTTCTTCGCAAAGAACCAAACTGCCAGTGGTTTCAATAGCTCTTCTATTAATGGCACGATGATGGTAATGTACCCAATACCAGCGGCAATGGTGATCGGGTTGCTAATGTAAGGCGCGAGCAAATTCAGTATCACTTGCTGATCTGTTTCGAATTCGATTAAGTTAATAAGATCGGAGACTTGTTGAAGCAATTCAGGTTGTGTGATCCCGATCAGAATTGCCGCGCCGAAGATAATCCCCAGCAACAGCATGATTTCAAGTATGAACATGACAACAGGAGCCACTGTCATACTCAGGCCAAGTATTGCAAAGAAACGCCAGCGCGCCCCGATCTCGAGATTATTTGTGCCGATCCCAAAAAGCATCCAGATAGGTGCTATGATGGCGATTAAGGTTAAGAGGGGGAGCGTGAACCATCCCAGCCAGCTGATCCCTGTGACTACCACGATGCTACCGAGCGTCACAGAAATAATCACAACTCCGATGACTGCGAAAATTTGCCAACTGGCAAAGGGGAAATCGAATGGCAGGTCAGCCTGCTCCCGCCGCATTGTTTTTTGAAACGCAAACCATGAACATGCGAGTAAAACCAGTGATTCAAAACCGAAGGCAAATGCGCCGATCATTTTTGCGGCGGCGTCGCCATCCTCTGAAAAAAGGCTGAATAAGGAACTTATCCCCAAAATGAATGCGATCAATAGCAGAGACAATATGCTAAAACAAAATACGACCAATGTCAGGATGGAAGCCCAGTGAGTTTTATTGGTTTGCATTATTTTTCTTCAATCGTCACGCTGATGATCTGATCGCCCGGCGGCAGGAGCGTGCCTTGTTCGGGGTCTCGCGGTGTCAATTGCTCGGCTACATCCAATCCCTTTAATACCTGCCCAAAGATTGTGTAACCGCCATCCAGTTGGGGAGTCGGGGCGAATGTAATAAAGAACTGACTGCCGTTTGTGTCCGGCCCTGAGTTTGCCATGCCTATCCGTCCGGGCTTGTCGAATTTCAAATCACTGAACTCATTGTTGAATAAATAACCGGGATTGCCTCGGCCCGTGCCGCTTGGGTCGCCGGTCTGCGCGGCAAAGCCGGGGATGACACGATGAAATGTCACGCCGTCAAACCAGCCTGCCCGCGCGAGAAACACAAATGAATTGACAGCTAACGGCGCCTTGTCCGGAAATAATCCGATCACGATATCCCCTTTGTCCGTTTTGATCGTGGCAATATATTGTTTCAAAGGGTCAATATTAAATGGCGGACATTCGGTAAATTGTTTCTGCCCCAATGCGATCAAGCCGATCGTGTCGCTCATGTTTTGATAATCAAGCACATAGGATTGCTGGAGCTTATCATTGATCAACACCAATGGAATTGCCGGGATGCTTAATTGCTTTGCCGTTTCATACATGGACATCATTCTGGTCGTCGTTTTATCGGACTTTATCGCCGCTGTGAGTTGGTCTCCATCCATGCCTGCACTGGTAGCATTTCGCACAACCCAGGCATTAAATTCGCTTGGACTTAAATCCGCCCACTCATTATATTTTGTGAACAATATGTCAT
>DATEDD010000343.1:0-3323 GCA_035286565.1 Anaerolineales bacterium | reverse complement strand
ACTTGGCCGAAGAGGGAATTCCCGCTGAAGGTCCTTTCGATGCGCCTGGGTGGCAGTACAAACATTGTATGCCAAAAGCAATATGTGTCTGATGAGGGAATTGAATGGGCTGTTCTGGCGGTTGCTGAGTCGTATAGAGACCATAAGCCGCAATGCTGAACAGCCCCAGAAAAGCGATCCCTACCGCGATCAGACCCAGAGGCTGTTTCAGCCAGTCAAAAATTCTTTTGAACATGGATGCTCCTGAAATGGACTTACCGCTTGTTACATAATTTACTAAACTTATTGGCAGAATTTACGAGTAAAAATCAAGATTCTGGTTTAGTTACGCATGTCAGACATGCGTGCGGCACTTTGTAAGCACAACGCCGCCGAATAAAGGGCGGCGAAGGCTGAATTAACTCACTCAATACAGTGAAAACAAAAGCATGAAAATGAATCTATCATGGCATGAAGATTGATAGAACCGATCCCTGTAAGCATCAGGACGGGAATTGGCAAGATAACTTTCATGAGTACTTCCATGACATTCTCCATAATAGTAATCAATTGCTGAACCCCGCCAGCAAATAACTCGGCGGATTATACATTGAAAATGCAAAGAAGTACATATAAGGGCTGAATTGTGCAATTTCGATACATGATACAATCAGAACGAATAAAATGATGAAAACAAATCATATTTTTGGAATCCTCATCACATTATGTCTCATCCTTGTCTTTGGGCTGGCAATCACAAATTTCAACCAGCCAGTTGTCTTGGCACAAAACACGGATGCGACCCCTGCGCTTCAACAAGGCACTCCCGCACCGATCCTGCAGGATCAATCCGAAATTGGCTCCACAGATGGCATCCTTGTCATGGGCATTGTCATCGTGGGGATCATCATTACACCTCTCTTATTTCACAAAAAAAGAAATATCTGATGTCAAGCGCGTTCCCGCGGGCGTTCTCCCGGCAGTTCGTCTTTCGCTCACCGTGTCAGAGGGTTTGGATCTGGTCTGAATAAGGCGACTCAATAACAGAAAAAATTCCTTTGGCTTTGCCAGAGGAATTTTTATAACGAAATCAAGCCAAGCTCAATCCCCCGCCGAACTGCCTCGGTTCGGCTTGAAATTCCCAACTTCGCATACAAAGACGAAAGGTGAAATTTCACGGTATGTTCGCTAATAGCAAGCGCAAGTGCGATCTGTTTGTTCGCCAGCCCCTGTGCCATCAATTGCAAGACTTCCTTCTCCCGGGCAGTCAGCGGCTCGATCAAAGACTCTTCCCCTGAAGATTCCCCTGCTCTTTGAAAACGCAGGAGTCCCTCGACCAAGCCTGGTGCGCCAACCCAAAGTCCCTGCCCAACTGCATGGATGGCCGCCGCCAATTCATCTTCCGTTGTGTCCGTAGAAAGCAGGCCCCACGTCCGTATTTTTGAATTCAACAAAGGCCGAACGGACTCGACATCCTCCGTCAGAAACAAGGTCGCATAATCCCTTTTACCATCCAACAATAAAGCGGAAGAGACCGAGGCAAGCAATACAACCTCGGTCTCGGTTTCATTTACGTTGTCAAGATTAACCGATTCGCCGATCACGCTGATCTCAGGATGACCTGCCAACATGCCACGCAAGCCCACTCGCAAGGCGTGATTGGGCGAGACAATCGTTACCCGGATCAATTATCTTTCTCCGACAACCACATCCACCACCTGCAACTTACCGCCGCGTAAAACATCCAATGACGTGAATTTTCCGACAACGTCGCCGCTCAAGCGCGTGAACAGCTCATCGTGATGTTCAATGGCTGCGCCTGCAACCCCTGTAAGAATATCACCCACCATTAATCCGCCCTTGCCTGCCGGGCTGTCCGCTTCCAGTCCAACGATCAAGAGACCGGTTTCCTGTTTGCGGTTCAATTGTTGTTGCCCTTCAGCAGGGATATTGACAGTTTGACTGCGAATGCCAAGATAGCCGCGTTTGATCTTGCCATATTTGGCGAGGGTCTCCGCAGTATTCAAGGCAACATCGGCAGGGATGGTGATCGCTCCGCCGCTGTGAAAACCGGAAGTGTTAATACCGAAGACCCGCCCTTCTCCATTAATTAGCGGCCCGCCTGAAAAGCCCGGATATGAAACTACGTCGGTCTGGATGTAACGCTCCAACATGCCGCCGCGCCCCGTGCGGACCGGCCCGCCAATAGCATTGATGGTACCAAAGCTGGCTTCGATCCCATTTTTGGACGGACGACCAATTGCCATAACAAACTCTCCCACGCGGGCAGGAGTCTTTGCAAGTTCAGCGGGAGTTGCTGAGGCAATCCCCGCAGGCAGGTCCAATTTCAGAACCGCCAGATCAGTTCCCGGGTCCCGACCAGCGAGGCGGGCAGTGAGTTCCATCCCATCACCGAGAAGCACTTTGATATCTTCGTCGCGTTCCACAACATGGTCGGCGGTCAAAATCATATCTTTTGCAAATAGAATTCCGCTGGCTGGGAAGCGGCGGCGCGCTTCCACCAGGACTGTAAATTTGCCGGCCTGCTCAACTGCGTCAGCCATTGCATCTGAAAGTTCAGTAAAAATATTTCTGCTCACTTGATTCTCCTTTTTACCAGTATAGCGAAAATGAGATTGGAGTGTATCGTCAAAAAGAATGGCTGGGTACTGGAAATTCGGGTAGGTGAAGCAAATTCGTAAAAAGTAATGCGTAAGAGGTAAAAAGCGAAATAGTAAATTTTGTTTTACGTTTAAATCCCTCTGGCTTTTTGTTCCAGCGGCGACAATTCGGCATAGATCATTTCATGTGTGGGAGTTGGCACACCCATTGCGCGGCCCATGCGGATCACTGCGCCGGTCTGTTCGTTCAGTTCAGAGGGACGACCTTCCATAATATCCTTTTGCATGGAAGCCATCACATCCGGTTGAATGGTGTCAATGCGTTTCATTGCATCTGCCACAAGGTTTTCTGAAAGCGGGATTCCGCGGGCGCGCGCAACTGCGGCAGTTTCTTCCATGGCATTGATGAGCATTGTGCGTGTTTTCGGATTGGCGCGATATGCTCCAATGGGTTGGCGAGAGAAAGCGCCCACGCCGCTCGTGCCGGAAATAAAAACAAATTTCTCCCACATCGCAACATTGATATCGGCGGGTATTTCCACTGTGATACCGTTCAGTGCGGCAAACATTTCGCGCAATGAATCAACGCGTGTGCTTTTGGAATTATCCAATTCACCCAATGCGATGAACGGTTGAATACCCACATGGCGGATGTATCCCGGCGAGGCAACAAAGACGCTGATGCCGCATAACCCGCCCAGCAGATGTTCGCGCCCGAATGCG
>DATEDD010000342.1:0-2777 GCA_035286565.1 Anaerolineales bacterium | reverse complement strand
TAGTTCTGTTATAGATTTTTCTTTCATAGGAGCAAAGTATGTCAAAATTTCCAACACAGGCACAAGTCGTAATCATTGGCGGTGGTGTCGGTGGGGCGAGTATCGCCTATCATCTCACGCTCATGGGCTGGAAAGATGTCGTGATTCTCGAGCGACATGAATTAACCGCCGGATCCACCTGGCACTCGGCGGGCCTTGTGGGCCAGATGCGTTCCGATGCAAATCTGACGCGCATGATGCACTACAGCACGGATCTGTATCGCAAACTCAAAGCAGAAACAGGCGTGGATACATCGTGGCGCGAAGTCGGCGGCTTGCGACTGGCGTGCTCCGCGGAACGCATGGAAGAAACCAAACGTCTGGTTGGCATGGCGCGTTCCTTTGGCGTACCCATGGAACTGGTCTCGGCAAAAGAGGCTCAGGAAAAATTCCCCCTCATGTCCATTGACGGTGTGCTCGGCGCCGCATTCACACCCAACGATGGCAGTATTGACCCAACAGGCATGACCAACGCACTGGCGGCTGGCGCAAAAAATCGAGGGGCGAAGATCTTCGCAAATACGAATGTTGAAAAAATTACTCTCAAAAATGGTCGTGTTAGCGAAGTGGTCACAGACAAGGGCACGATCAAAACTGAAATTGTCGTGAACGCTTCAGGTATGTGGGGACGCGAAGTCGGGAAGATGGTTGGGTTGAACCTGCCCGTTGTCCCGATGGCACATCTTTACATTATGACCAAACCAATCGAAGGCGTGACAAATAAATTCCCAAACTTACGCGACCCAGACCTTTTGGTATATTGGCGTGAGGAAGTCGGCGGATTGATCACTGGCGGGTACGAACGTCAGCCCGCGACCTTTGGCTTGAACGGTATTCCAAAGGATTTCAAATTCCAGTTGCTCCCGCCAGATTGGGAACGCTTTACGCCTTTGATGGAAAATTCGATTCGGCGTGTCCCTGCTGTTGAAAACGCAGAAGTCGTTAAACTATTGAACGGACCTGAAGGCTTCACACCCGATGGTGAATTTTTGCTTGGACCAACAACTGTCAAAGGTTTCTGGGTAGCATGTGCATTCTGCGCGCACGGTCTCGCAGGCGCGGGCGGCATCGGCAAAGTGATGGCGGAATGGATCATTGATGGAAACCCCGAATGGGATATGTGGCGGCTCGATGTGCGCCGCTTTGGCCCGAACTACAACAGCATTAATTACACTGTGGCGCGTACATTCGAGACCTACACACAATATTATGATATTCACTTCCCCGGTGAAGAGCGCATGTCAAAACGCAATGTGCGCACCTCCCCCACTTATTACCGCTTGCGTGACCTCGGCTGTTCATTCGGCGAAAAGATGGGATGGGAACGCCCGAACTGGTTTAAACCGTATGAGGAATTAGCGACTCACGGTCACGAACCAAAAGGCTGGGCGCGCCATAATTGGTCACGCGCCATCGGTTACGAACATTTGATGACACGCGAAAATGCAGGTCTCTTTGATGAAACATCGTTCAATAAGTTCGAAGTGCGCGGCAGGGGCGCTTTGAAATTCCTCAATAATGTTTGCGCGAATGAAATGGATCAGCCTATCGGAACAATCACTTACACCCAATGTCTCAACAAACGCGGCGGCATCGAATGTGACTTTACCGTCACACGTCTTGCAAACGAACGCTTCTTCATTGTGACAGGCACGGCATTTGGTCAGCATGATATGTCGTGGCTTTCGCTCAACATGCCCGAAGATGGTACAGTCACACTTGAGGACGTCGGCTCTTCCTATGCCTGTATCGGCGTGTGGGGACCGAAGGCACGCAAGATTTTGGAAAAAGTCACAATGGATGATGTGTCAAATGGCGGATTCCCATACATGACGAATCGCCGTATCACAATTGGTGATATCCCCGTCCTCGCTTCGCGCGTGACCTATGTTGGCGAGCTCGGCTGGGAATTTTATTGCCCGACGGAGTACGGTCTCAAACTGTGGGACACGCTCTGGGAAGCAGGTGCATCCGAAGGGATGGTGGCAGGCGGTTACAAAGCGATTGATACTCTGCGCCTTGAAAAGGGTTATCGTTATTGGAGCGGGGAGATTTCCCCTGACTACACTCCATATGAAGCAGGTCTTGGCTTTGCTGTGAAATTGGACAAGGCGAACTTCATCGGCAAGGATGCGTTGGTGAAACAAAAAGCCGAAGGCATTAAACGCAAACTCTGTACCATCACAATTTCAGATGACCGTACCATCATGCTTGGCAAGGAACCAATCCGCATAGGCGATACCATCGTCGGCTGGGTGGCTTCGGGCGGATTTGGGTATTCGGTGAATAAGTCCATTGCTTACGCATATCTTCCAATGGAATATGCAAAAGTTGGAACAAAATTACAGGTTGAATGTTTCGGGGAACAAGTCAGCGCGGAAGTGGCGCAGGCTGTGTTATGGGATCCCAAGGCAGAGAGAATTCATCTGTAGTTTATCTGTCATTGCGAGGGCGCTCTTGCTCATCGCCCGAAGCAATCCCCCTCACTATGCAGGAGATTGCTTCGACGGAAGATCGCCGTCTCGCAATGGCGATATGGAGGTCACCGTTTCGAATAATCGAAAAGAAAGCCCACGCGCAAGCAAAAATCCTAATCCTGTTTTGGAAAATATACCATGTCAACACTCGCAATTGATAAAGCCATTGATAAAGTTCCGTTTCTCGCCGGGTCGAAAAATATTAAGAAGACTCCTTTGAGCGGCGGGATCACAAATTTGAATTTTAAGATCGATGCGGAC
>DATEDD010000341.1:0-3055 GCA_035286565.1 Anaerolineales bacterium | reverse complement strand
TTCACGTCAATGCGTAAAATTTTACCAAGCAGGCTGGCGGTATCCTGTCCGTTTTTGTGCGGGTCGCCGCCCGCACCGCCATCTCCAAGCCCAAGATACAAATATCCATCGGGACCGAAAACTACTGCGCCGCCATTGTGGTTGGGATAAGGCTGGTTAATCTTCAATAAAATAGATTCACTGCCAGCATTGGCAACATTGCCGCTGGCCTGAAAACGGGAGATAAAAGTATTCCCACCGGTACCTGTGTAGTTGACGTAGAAAAAGCCATTCTGTTCATAGTCTGGATGTAATGCCAAACCGAGCAATCCCATTTCGTTGCTGTCATCATTGACGCGGTCGTCAATATTTAGAAAGGGTTGTTCGAGCAGTCGACCGTTTTCATAAACACGGATGACGCCGTATTTTTCAATGATGAATAACCAGCCTGAACCATCCAATGCAGACTGCACATCCACAGGGCGGTTGAGTCCGTTGGCGATGAGACGCCACTCGTAATTATTTGTGTTGGGGAATTCGCTGACAGTTGGAAGCAAGGCCTGTGTCGGCGCTGTAGTGGCGGTATCTGGCTGAGGCTGAGAGTCTGTTTGAACTGTAGGAACAGCCGTCGGCGGGCGCGCAGCGAGAGGCGTGGTGGTCGGGGAAACCGGCTCTGCCAATCCTCCACATGCGAGAAGTGGTAGAGTCAATAAAATAATAAACCGCTTCATGTTTAGTATTATTCTTTTACATCTGTGGCTTCAGCATCCACAACCTCAGCCTGTATGTCGCTATCATTCATGTTGCCGGCCAGCGCCTGCATGTGTTCCGCCACAACCGCAGGCGGGCAAAGCTCGGTAAAAACATATGAACCAAGCCAGAGGATCGCAGCATCATCCAATACGCCAATGATCGGGATGGAAATGGCGTCAAAGGGTGAAACCAGGTAGATCAGCGCTCCAATGGGCACCAGCTTGGCAAATAAATTCACGCGTCTGTCACCCATCAGGCGAAAGATTAGTTTGAGTTGGTTAAGCACATTGCGGACAATACCGCCTTGTTGTGAAATCGAGATGTCTGATGTTTTCTTTTCTTTCATTTGAATCTCCTTTTGAAAAGTG
Organism: Anaerolineales bacterium; assembly: GCA_035286565.1. Taxonomy (GTDB): domain Bacteria; phylum Chloroflexota; class Anaerolineae; order Anaerolineales; family Villigracilaceae; genus Villigracilis. The sequence continues at coordinate 1,955 of DATEDD010000341.1, read as the reverse complement.
TTTCCATTATATTCGATTTGCAATGGACGCTCATTTCATATACGGACTTCATATTTACGAAGTGCAGGCAGGTAATATATGAATGTTTCAGGGCGTCACAAATACATGACAAATATCACTTATTTGGAGGGCTTCTCATGGAGATGCTAATTGATTTTCCCGGTGGGTTAAGAGTGGACGCACACTTTGGATCGCATACTGTTCCAACCGACCAACCCCCCGCAAGCGCCGCGCCGATGCCTTTTGAGTTATTCCTCGCTTCAATTGGCACATGCGCGGGCATTTATGTGCTTGGTTTTTGCCGCCAGCGCAATTTGCCCACGGAGGGGATTCGAATCATCCAACGCAACCACCCTTCTGGGACGGGCATGATCGAAAAAATTGATCTTGAAATTCAAGTGCCACCCAGCTTCCCCGCACAATACTACGATGCGCTTATCCGTTCGGCGGAATTGTGCAAAGTGAAGAAGACATTGGAGCACCCGCCCATATTTGAGGTGAAGACAAAAGTTGTAGAAGCTGTCTAAAAAAAACAGACGGTCATTTTTAGAATGATCGTCTGTTTTTTTAACGGTAAAATCTCTGCATGCCCTATCTGATTGACGGACATAATTTAATTCCAAAACTTGGGTTGCGCCTGGATGCCGTGGATGACGAAATGGAACTGGTTGCGATCCTGCAGGAATTTGCGCGCCTCAAACGTCAAAAAGTGGAGGTTTATTTTGATGGAGCGCCTGCGCCACACGCCGGGACCCAAAGCCTGGGCACTGTCCGGGCACATTTCATCCGCCTCGGGCAAACCGCTGATCACGCCATCCGCGACCGCCTGAACAAGATGGGTAAATCCGCTAAAAACCTGATCGTGGTATCTTCCGACCGCGAAGTACAAAACGCGGCACGGATGAATCAAGCGCAATTTTTATCGTCTGAAGAGTTTGTAATACTAATCAAAACAGCAATGACACCCACACCGAAAACCAGCGCAGATGATAAAAAACTTTCAGCCAGTGAAGTGGATGAATGGCTGAAAGTATTTCGTGATAAAGGTCACTAATTCAGACCAACTCAATCTGGATTCTTATTTTCTTTTAATGTATTCAAGGCAAATAAGATGTATATTATCGTCATTGACACCTGCCCTCCCTTTTATTGGTATTTAGGTGTCTACCGCCGCCAGACCTAACATGTCCCCCCCATGCTAGCTGGCGGCGGAACCCTTTTTGCCCTCAACCTTGCCCTCCCTCAAATCCGTGTTCATGGGATTTGGGGGAGGACTCTTTGAGGCTATAATTTGAGCATGAAAACTGTTTACACATTTGTGCCATCACGAAATCATGAATATCCCGGTCATCCTGAAAGGCCGGGCAGGTTGGATGTGCTTGAGTCTCAACTTCCCTCTTTTGGGGCGGAACGCATGAAGCCCATCCGCGCGAGGCGGGAAGAGGTGGCGCGTGTACATCAGCCACAACTGATTTTAGCAATTGAAGAAGTATGTAAACAAGGGTTGGAAATCATTGACCCTGCGCCCACCTACGTTACGGAAACATCCTTTGAGGATGCCATGCTGGCGGCTGGCGCAGTCATCACCTGCGCGCGGGCTGTCATAAATGGTGATGCGAGCAATGCCTTTGCCATTGTCCGCCCGCCGGGGCATCACGCCGAACCGCAGCGCGCGATGGGATTTTGCATTTTCAACAACATCGCCATCGCCGCACAGAATGCGCTGGCAAATGGAATGGAACGCGTGCTGGTGATCGATTACGACGCGCATCACGGCAATGGCACACAAGCGGCTTGTAGGAACGATGATCGAGTTGGATTCATCTCGACTCATCAATGGGGAATTTATCCTGGCACGGGATGGATTGATGACGCGCCTCATGCCAATGGACGGCTGGTCAATGTGCCCTTACATTCGCGTGCGGGAGATGAAACCTTCGCCCGCATCCATGATG
>DATEDD010000340.1:0-3038 GCA_035286565.1 Anaerolineales bacterium | reverse complement strand
CGGCAACTGAATACGTATGTGGATAAAGAGTAAACCCCAGCTCTTCCAGATAATTTTCTTGCTGGCTGTTGTCAATCCCGTAGACCATCATCGTTTCATTGTGAACGTAAGCGTCATATACCAATAAGTAAATATCTGGCGTTGATAATGGCTTTCGTTCTCCAACAAGTTGCGTCAACAAGCTCTGAGTTTCCGAAGGCGACTTATTCTCAACCTGCAAAAGCGCCTGATAGACTGTTTGGCTGACGAAAAGAAACGCAATTAATAGATATAGGAGGTTTTTGTAATTCAAATAATCCAAAAACCAACTAATGATGAAAATTCCAGCCAGGAATTGCCATTGAATGGTCAAGCTACCCTGCCTAAACCAATGATGTTGGGCGCTGAGTGTCGCCATGTTTACGATTACGAAGGCGAACGCCGTCCCAAGCAGCATGAGCGTGCGTGTTGAAGCGATTCTTGCGAGCAATCTAGGGATGAACTGGACAAAAAATAAGGAAAAGGCCAGAAAAATCCCCAGCAGGAATAGGCTTTGAACTGGAGGCAGAATATCCTGATTTCTGATTACATACTGGGCAATCGGCGTCAATGGGAGCAACAAGAGAATCAGGTCCTGAGCGATGATCCGATCCTCCCGCTTTCTCAAAGCCTCCATATTTCTCTTCCTTTGGCACTTAAGCAACCCCAATGACACCAGACCTGAACCCGCGGCAAGCGCAATGGAATATTTCCAGGATTCTTCGGCAAAGACTTTGGTAACTCCTTCAGGAAGAAGATTTGCAAATATCACAAAATACAGACTGATGACTATTAATGGAATGATCGCGTTTGGAAAAAGGAATCTTGCATCGGCAAAACTGGACAAATAGCGACCTATCGGAGATCTTGTTATTGCCATGTGAATCAGCGATATCTTATCAAAACAGCCTTATCGGTGCTGCTGCTCCAGTGAACGTGAAAGAGTCTTTTGCTATTATTACGATCACAAGACCATCGACAGTACAATTTCATGGTGGGCAAAAACTGCAGTAAATTAATGTCGGCATTATCATTACCGCACCGCTAGGACAAGGATCGATTAGCTTTGATTAGAAATATCGTTCTATTTATGCGTCGATTTGAGACATTATGGATCGTTCTGTTCCTGTTTTTGATGTGGGCAATGTATGTGAATTCTCAGGTCCAGATGTCAACAGAGTCGGTCATTGCCGAATTAGTCATTATTTTTGGCCTTGCGGCTGTGGTGGTCTTTAGGCACATCAAAGAACGAAACCGCAATTGGGTGTTGCCGGTTCCTCTATTGATATTTCTTTGCTTTGTCCTATATGCTTGGTTGCTGATCCCAAAAAGGCCTCTTCCGCAATATGGGTTTGACAGTGTTGTCGACATCACATCCATGTTGCTCGTTTTTATGCTCTTTGACTCATTGATCGTCGATAACGAAAAGAGGAAGTTATGGGAGAAAGCTCTCATAATTGTAATTTTAGGCCTTGCCGCATTCGAAAACCTATTCATTATCGCCTGGTATGCAAGATGGGCGACCCTTGTTGGAGATCTGTTTACCGTTCCCCCGATCGGATACCGATTAGGCGGGCATTTATTGCCTCACCCGAATTTCGTTGCCGGTAGCCTCAACCTTATCCTGCCGCTGGTGTTCGTACGCTTCTTCCAAAGCAGAGGGCACAGAAGAAGGATTTTAGGCGCTGTGCTAATCCTAATTGGCGTGATCGAGTATTTTACGTCGTCGCGAGCTGGCTGGATTGCAGGAACGGTTGCCGTTGCTGTTACGTTATTTCTGGCGTTTTATCCTGAGATCAAAGAAAACCTGAGGCGCCGAAATCTATATTTATTGTCATCGAGAAGGTTGCTAGGTGCTTCTTCGCTGTTCATTCTGCTCATTTTTGTGGCGTACATATTTATCCAACAAAGTCAAAACACCCCTGGGCATTATGGACTTTTATCTGGTCGAGAAACGATTTGGTCGGTCGCTTGGCAGATCTGGTCCGAAGATTTCTGGACCGGCCATGGGCTGGGAAGTTTTGCCTTCAACTATTCGCAGATTGAGGGCACGGCTGGAACTTGGCTGTCACAACATGCGCATAACATGTGGTTGCAGATCGGTGCCGAGCTTGGCTTACTGGGGGTGCTATTTGTACTGGCAACTTTGATTTGGCTCGGCTGGGCATTTTGGCGAGCCTGCATCAATTTGCGTCAGAAACGCGATGATAGACTGCACCTGGCAGCATATGCGGGGATTGTTGTTGGTCTGATAGTCCATCAACAGGGGGAATATTTATTCACCATACCAATTTTCTCCGTCTACGCGCTGTTATTGGTTGTATTGTTTTCCAAGTTAGATGATCCGCCACGCATAACGCTTGCTAATCGGGCTGGATACGCGGTTGTCGTCATTTTACTCGCTGTCACTGCCGTAGGAACCAGTTATGCCTCCGGAGGAAATGGGCCGGGTTACGCGCTCCTTGCTTACCAAGGGCGCCAATCTCGCACCGCAGCGCTTATGTGTAAATCTGCGGCCGAAGCCCCACAATTCACCACTTTCGCTTTCCAGTGTGGTGCACTCCACGGAAACCTATTTTATGAAGATGGGGATCCCGACCATCTCCACTTGGCAATCGAGAGAATCCAGAAAGGTCTTGAGGCGGATCCGTTTTGGCCGGTCCATTGGGCCAACTTAAGTGTTTTGCAGTGGACAAATGGCGACAAAGAAACCGCGTTTTCCAGCATGCTTGTGGCCAGGGGAAAAGCTCCGCAAAATCCTCTTTTTGCGGCTGCCTATGGCTGGATGGCAGAGCAACTAGACAAATCGATTGAAGCTAGAGCAGCCTATAAAGATGCGATTATCGCCGATCCGTGGCTGATGGAGAGCCCTTTCTTTATTGAGACTCAGCTAAGGAGCGCACTTATCAACCAAGCCTTTTCATTTTTGGTAAGTGATGAGGACCTGTTCAATCTGAAAGCATATCAAGCCATTGGATTGGACAATTTGGCGACAGCTGAAAAGGAGATTAGGAGCGCGT
>DATEDD010000339.1:0-5889 GCA_035286565.1 Anaerolineales bacterium | reverse complement strand
TGGATGTGCCGGTCCGCGCGCAAGGTTTGCGTGTGATCCTCACCGAACTTCAACGCATTGCTTCGCATCTTGTCTGGCTTGGCACTTCGGGACTCGACCTCGCGGCCATGTCCATGTTCCTATATTGTTTCCGCGAACGCGAACAAATTCTCGATATATTTGAACTGGTCTCAGGTCAGCGCATGATGACAACATACTTCCGCCCCGGCGGAGTGTGGCGCGATGTGCCTGTGGAATTTGAAAAAGCAGTGCGCGATTTTATCAAGATATTTCCCAGGCGCATTGATGAATACGAAACGCTGTTGACGAAGAACCCGCTCTTCATTGACCGTATGGTTTCCATTGGCTATCTCAGCAAGGAAGTTGCCCTTCAATATGGTGTGACAGGCCCCATACTCCGCGCATCCGGTGTGGACTGGGACCTGCGCAAAGCACGGCCGTATTCAGGTTATGAGCAGTATGATTTCAATGTGCCCACGCGTACTGAAGGCGATACATACGCGCGTTATTTGGTGCGCATTGATGAATTACGCGAGTCATTGAAGATCGTGGTACAAGCCTTGAACAAACTCCCGCTTGGGCCTGTTCGATCTGAAAATCGAAAGTTTGTCCCGCCGCCGCGCTCGGAAATTGGCGTGAGCATGGAGTCTCTCATCCATCACTTCAAGTTGTGGACGGAAGGATTCCCTGCGCCGAAAGCTTCCATCTACAGCGCGGTTGAATCACCGCGCGGCGAGTTGGGTTTAATGCTTGAAGGGGATGGTGGTCCGAAACCGCTCCGCGTGCACTTACGCACGCCTTCCTTTGATAATTTGAGTGTGCTTCCACAGATCGTGAAAGGGCACTTGGTGGCTGATCTGGTTGCCATTCTTGCTTCCACTGATATTGTCCTCGGAGATATTGATAGATGAGCCTTCCCTCACCCCAACCCCTCTCCCTCAGGGAGAGGGGCAAGGGGTGAGGGAAATAATGAGGTATTATGTTTTTGAATAAATATCCGAAGGAAGTTAAACAAATATTATCCAAATATCCTCCTGAGCATAAACGCTCGGCAGTGATGCCGCTTCTTTACCTTGTGCAAAGTGAGGAAGGATATATCACCAAGTCCGCAATGCAGGATATTGCGAAAATGCTTGAGATCACCGAGACCGAAGTGGCTTCGATTGTTGGTTTTTATACGCTTTATAACGATGAGAAGGCTGGTAAGTATCGCATGCAAGTCTGCACAGACTTGCCCTGTGCCTTGCGCGGCGCGGATGAATTTCTACAGAATTTGTGTGGAAACCTCGGCATCAAAGTTGGTGAAACCACACCCGATGGTGTGGTGACTCTCGAAGGTGTAATGTGCCTTGCTGCATGCGATAAAGCGCCGATGTTCCAAACACAAGGACCTGACGGTATCAAATATTACGAAAATATGACTGTGGATCGAACGATGGAATTGATCGAGGCGTTGAAGAAGAATTTGTAATGCGTGTTGCCCTTCGACACGGCTCAGGACAGGCGTGATGCGTAAAGATGAGATGAACAACGAAACCGAAATTAATGTTGAGAAGCATGTTGCTTATTGGCGTGACGAAGCGTTGGAAAGTTGGAAAGATGTTGTCCATAACATAAAAGGCGCTCGCATCTCGTTGGCTTTGTTTTCAGCTCATCTTACCATTGAGAAAGCTCTCAAGGCGCATGTAGTAAAGAAGACAGGAAAATTTCCGCCAATGATTCATAACCTGATTTCATTGGCGAATATAGCAGGCTTGAGATTAACATCTCAACAAGTGGTTTTATTTTCAGAGTTGAACCCCTTGAATATTGAAGCGCGTTACCCCGGCATTGCCAGCCAGCGTCCTACAAAGAAACAAACTGAATTGATCGTTAAGCGTACAAAGGTTGCTTTAGAATGGTTAATAAAAAAATTGTGAAATCAATCCGAACTTATCTTCGAGCAGTTGCCCAGACAGGCATTCCTGTAAAATATGGCGTTCTGTTTGGTTCGTATGCGAGAGGTCAGGAGCACGAGTGGAGCGATATTGATCTGCTTGTGATTTCTCCGCGTTATGATAAAAAATGGACTCACAAAGATTGGGCAAAATTATGGGTAATCGCCGCGAATACTGATGTTCGTATCGAACCCATCCCTGTAGGCGAAAAACAATTCAAAAAAAACCGAGATTCAATGATTGTCGAAGTTGCCCGCCGTGAAGGGCAAATTATTCCACTCGCAGAATAAGAGACCTATGGCACATATCCTTTTACGTCATCGTGACATCCCCGATATCAACAAGCTGGATGTCTACAAAAAGAACGGCGGTTTTGACGCATTCAAAAAAGCCGTGACCAAAATGAAGCCCGCCGAAGTGACCGATGTGGTGAAGGCCTCTAATCTGCGCGGACGCGGCGGCGCGGGTTTTCCCACAGGCATGAAGTGGTCGTTCATGGATAACAAGAACTGGCCGCATTATGTGGTTGCCAATGCGGATGAATCCGAGCCTGGCACATTCAAAGACCGCGAGATCATGGAGAGCAATCCCTTTCAATTTTTGGAAGGTCTCGTCATTGCAAGTTATGCGGTCGGCGCGATGGTTTCCTACATTTATTTGCGCGGTGAGTTTTGGGAACTAGCCGCTTTCCTCGATGAAAAGATCGCGGAGATGGAAAATGCCGGGTATCTCGGTGACAACCTTTTTGGCACGGATTACTCACTGAAAATTTTTACACATCTTGGTGCAGGCGCATATATCTGCGGTGAGGAGACCGCTTTGCTAGAATCGCTTGAAGGCAAACGCGGACAGCCACGCGTGCGTCCGCCGTTCCCGCCTTCGTTTGGTTTGTATGGCAAGCCGACCATCATCAACAATGTGGAAACCTTTACCAATGTTCCTCCGATCCTGGTCAACGGCGCGGATTGGTATAAGTCCATCGGCACAGCGGATAGCGCGGGCGTGAAAGTCTTTTCGCTTTCCGGACGTGTTCGCAAACCCGGTAATTATGAATTACCCTTTGGCACAACCTTCCGTCAGTTGATCTATGAACATGCGGGTGGCGTTCAGGAAGGCCGCCCGGTGAAGGCGATCATGCCGGCAGGCGCATCCTCTTCTTTGATCGTTGTGGATGATAAAGTCCTCGATACGCCGATGGATTATGCCAGTGTCCGCACGCTCGGTGCGGACCTTGGGTCTGCTTCCGTGATTGTGTTGGATGACACTGTCAGTCTTGATTGGGTTCTTAACAAGACGATACATTTCTTTAAGCATGAGTCTTGTGGCAAATGTACTCCTTGCCGTGAAGGTACGTATTGGATGCAACATCTTACTGAGCGCATTCATTCTGGCGATGGTGCAAAAGCAGATGTGGACCTGCTCTTGAGTGTGGCGAAGCAAATGCAAGGCAAATGCCTGTGCGCGTTGGGTGAATTCGCCACGATGGCTGTGGTTACTGGTATTGAAAGATTCCCGCAGGATTTTAAGAAAGCGGTAAAGGCGTGATGCGTGTTCCGTAAAAAGCGAGTCGTGACTATTGTTGAAGGTTGACATGGATATTTTGAGTTATCGAGTATTGCTCAGGAAAGAACCCGAAGGCGGATTTACCGTGACCATTCCTTCTCTACCAGGTTGTGTGACCTTTGGAGAAACGCTCGAAGAAGCGAAAGTCATGGCGAGAGAAGCAATCGAGTTGTACATTGAAAGTTTGCAAGCGCATGGCGAAGAAATAAAAGATTTTCAGGATTAATTGGTGAATTGATGATTAAACAGGTAACGCTATCAATTAATGGAATAAATGTAACGGTTCCCGACGGGACACTGGTGGCGGATGCCGCCAAGATGGCGGGGATTGATATACCCGTTTTTTGCCATCATCCAAAACTCGAGCCAGTCGGTATGTGCCGCATGTGTCTGGTTGAAGTTGGCAGGCCCATGCTGGACCACGCTACGGGTCAGGTTGTGATGGAGAACGGCCAGCCCAAGATACAGTTCATGCCCAAACTTGAAACGGCTTGTACAAATCGCGTTTCAGAGGGCATGGTTGTGATGACCACAACGGATAAAGCCATGGACGGTCAGAAGGGCACGGTTGAATTCCTGCTCACTTCGCACCCGCTGGATTGTCCTGTTTGCGATAAGGGCGGTGAATGTCCGCTTCAAGATTTGACGATGGCCTTTGGCGCTGGAAACAGCCGTTTTATTTATGACGAGAAATTGCATCTCGAGAAACAGGTTTCACTGGGCGAGTTGATCTGGCTTGACCGTGAACGCTGTATCCAATGCGCGCGCTGTATTCGCTTTCAGGATGAAGTTGCGGGTGAAGCAGTGCTCGGTTTCGATGAGCGTGGACGTAGCACACAAATCGTTTCACTATCGGACCCCGGATTTGATTCTGTTTTCTCAGGCAACACCACCGATATCTGTCCCGTCGGCGCGTTGACCACCGCGGACTTCCGCTTTGGCGCTCGTCCGTGGGAACTTGAAGCGCAGGCTTCCATTTGTGCGCAATGTCCGGTTGGATGCAACACAACACTTAACACGCGCCGTGAAGCCATGTCCGGCGGTGACATAGTTGTGAAGCGTGTCATGCCGCGACAAAACGAAGAAGTAAATGAAATCTGGATATGTGACAAGGGACGCTTTGCCTATCATTATATAGAAAGCAAAAAACGACTAACCAAGCCGCTTGCCCGAAGGGGCAAAGAAGATAAATTGGCGCGCGCTTCATGGGATGCCGCGACGAAACTTGCCGCGCAGAACTTTGCTTCTGCCAAAAAGAATTTTGTTGTTTTGGCTTCAGGCAGACTTGCAAATGAAGATCTGTTCAATCTCAAATCGCTGGCAGATACAGCGGGTGGTACGGCAATTTTATATTCTGACATGGGCGGAGGTGACGTAACCGCGCTTGTGGGTGTGGGGCAGGGGACGAACATAGGCAAGATGGGTAAGGGCGATGCCATCCTCGTTGTTGCTTCTGACTTATATGAAGAAGCGCCCATTTGGTGGCTGCGCGTGAAGCAAGCCGCTGACCGCGGTGCGACGCTCATCGTGGCGAATCCGCGCGAGACCAGGCTGGATAAATTTGCTAAATTCATCATCCGCTATGCGTATGGCGATGAAGTCAAGACGATCAATGACTTTGGCAGGAAGAGCAAAATTTCTGATGAGTTCGCTAAGGCGAAGAATGCCATTGTATTCTACGGCAATGAGGGACTTGGCTTGAACGGTTCATCCATTCTGGCTTCTGCGTGTGCCACACTTTTGAAAGAGACCGATCATATCGGCAAGCCGAACAACGGTTTGGTTGGTGTCTGGCAGAGAGCCAACGATCAGGGCGCATGGGAAGTCGGCTTCCGCCCTGAACCTAATCTGGAAAAGGCGTTCAAAGGGAAATCGGTTTACATTGTTGGCGCAGACCCTGTTGGTGATTCACCGGCATTGGCGAAGGCTCTCAAAGGGGCGAAATTTGTGGCAGTGCAGGATATCCTTGAAACTGCGACGACTGAAACTGCGGATGTTGTTTTCCCTGCGCAGGCGTATACAGAACGCGAAGGGACATTCACCTCAGGCGAGCGCCGCATCCAGCGTTTCTATACAGCTGTGCCAGTAAAGGGTGATTCAAAACCCGATTATTCCATTACCTCACAAATCGCGAGGCATATGGGCATCATCCTTGAAGGCACGTCTGTCTCGGTGGTGTTTGACATTCTCGCAAATTCGCTAGAAGCGTTTGCAGATCTAAGTTACGAGAAACTGGCCGAAGTACATGGTCAATGGCCAATCGTTGGTCGCGGTGATTTGTATTATGGCGGCACAACGTATGAAAACACGCAGGGCTTGGGCGTACAACTCGTCCCGACCGCTCAAGCCGGGGGAGCAGTGCACATTCCAAAGGTCAGAAAAGAAGCGG
>DATEDD010000338.1:0-3532 GCA_035286565.1 Anaerolineales bacterium | reverse complement strand
TGGCTGGCAGTCGGCGATATGCGCATGCGAACGATGCACTCCCTCGGTTATGCGTTGAGTCAATTTGATTGTCCGATTACCTTTGTCTCTCCGCCTGATATGGGACTGACCGATGAATTCAAACAGGAACTCAAGCAGTTCAGCGTGAATTTCAAGGAAATGGATCATGTTGAGAAAGCCATTGCAGAAGCCGATGTGATCCTGGTTGAACCAGTGGTACAGCCCGATTACACAAAGTCCCGTGATGAGCGCAGCGGCGAACTCAACCTGACGCCTGCGAATTACAAGATCACGCGCGAGTTGTTGGAGAAGAAAGCCAAATCAGACGCAATCCTACTCCACTCCCTGCCCCGCATGGATGAAATTCCTCTTGATGTGGATATCACCAAATGGTCGCGCTACTGGCAGGAAGCTTTCAATGGCGTTGTGATGCGAATGACCTTGCTGGCGCTGGTGTTAGGCAAAATGGAATAAGATTGATAGTTGAATATACTCGTAGGGGCGACCCGCCAAGTGGGAGCCAGTCTACGATGAACATGAAGGGTCGCCTCTGCTTGCGTATGGTGGATAATTAACTACATAAGGAGACAAAATGACAATATTCGATGATCTTCGCAAGCGCTATGGCGCAGCAAGCGTAGAACAAAATTGATCATCCTGTTCTGGATGCGTTAACTCTCGATACATCCAATTTCCTTGTTTACATGTGTATTTATATAATTTTCATAAGGAGATAAAAATGCAAACAAATTTTCGTGGACGTGATTTCATTGGTGATCTCGACTTTACCAAAGAGGAAGTCGAAACTGTTTTGGAAGTGGCATGGGATTTGAAGCGCAAGCGTGCGCTCGGCGAGCCGCATCCATATCTGCGCGATAAGGTGCTGGCGATGCTGTTCTTCTTCTCATCCACGCGCACTCGCGGATCGTTTGAAGCGGGCATGGCGCAGCTTGGCGGGCATGGCGCTTTCATTGACAGCAACACAACCCAAATCTCGCACGGTGATACACCTGTTGAAATCGGCGAGATCTTTGGGCGCTACTTCGACGGCATTGCCATCCGCCATTGTGACTACGGTGATGGTAATAAATACTTGAACGCTGTCGCGAAGAATTCACGCGCTCCAGTTCTGAACATGCAATGCGATATTTATCATCCCTTCCAATGTCTGGCTGACCTAATGACCATCATGGAAAAGAAAGGCAAAGATTTGCGGAAGAAGAAGATCGTCGTTTCATGGGCATATGCCGCTTCTTATCTCAAACCGATCTCTGTGCCTCAGTCTTTGATTTTGCAAATGCCGCGTTTTGGCATGGATGTGACTCTGGCGTACCCGCCTGAATTTTCCCTGATGCCTGATATTGTCAAACAGGCCAAGGAACAAGCCAAGATCGCTGCAACTAAGTTTGAGATCATTGACACCAAGGACGGCATGACCGAAGCCTGCAAGGATGCCGATGTGATCTATGCTAAATCCTGGGGTCCGCTTTTGACTACAAATGATAAGGTAGAAGGCAAAAAACTACAGGATATGTACAAGAACTGGATCATGGACGATTCCAAGTTGAAGGTCGCTCACAAGGACGCCATCTACATGCACCCATTGCCTGCCGACCGCGATGTTGAAGTCACCAGCAGTGTGTTGGATGGCCCTCAATCCGTCGTCTTTGATGAAGCCGAGAATCGCCTGCACGCGCAGAAAGCCGTGATGGCGCTTACCATGTCGTAAACACGGAATACGGAAACAAGTAGACAAGTAAATACGGAAACATGTCACCTGTCTACTTATGTACATGTATATCCTTATACACTAGGAATAACATGACCGAAAGGAAACCACTATACACTTCGCCAGGCGAACCTGGAAAGCGCGGATTTGAAGATTTAGATTGTTATAAACTCGCGCTGGAAGTAATGGTGAATGTGCATGCTTTTTCCAAGACCCTGCCTCCTGATGAAAAATTTGACCTGTATGCCCAGATTCGCCGTTCAGCCAAAGGCATCACTGGAAATATTGGCGAAGGATATGGACGGTATCATTATCTTGATAGCTTACGGTTTTACTCAATTGCTCGCGGCGAACTGAATGAAACTCTTGCTCGCCTGATCGATGCAAAAGTATTGGAGTACATCAATCAGCTTGAGTTTGAATCGTTGTATAAACTTATCCGTCAAACAGAGCAGGCATTGAATGGATTCATGTCTTATGTCCGCCGCCAGCGTGCTGGGTCACAGGAATATAGCAATGAGTCAATTCATGAAGGTGAAGCAAGTTATGATGTTACTGAAGATAATGAAGATGGAAATAAACAAGCGTAAATAATTTACCGCGTGTGTACTTGTATACTTGTTTACCTGTATACATTTATCACGCACACAAGGAGAACCCATGACAAAACTAGCAGTCATCGCAATTGGCGGCAATTCGCTGATCAAAGATGAGAAACAAAAATCTGTCGAAGATCAATATCAGGCCGCCAAAGAAACCACTTTTCACATTGCAGACATGATCGAGTCGGGCTGGGATGTGGCAATTGGCCACGGGAACGGGCCGCAGGTCGGATTCATTTTAAGGCGCTCGGAAATCGCGGCTAAAGTTGAGGGCATGCACGAAGTCCCACTGGATGTCTGCGGCGCGGATAGCCAAGGCGCCATCGGCTATGCCTTGCAGCAGACTCTGCAGAATGAGCTTTATCGCCGCGGCATCAAGAAGCCTGTTGCCACCGTTGTTACCCAGGTGCTGGTGGATAAAAATGATGCTGCTTTCAAAAGCCCATCCAAGCCGATCGGTTCGTTCATGGATGAGGCCGAAGCCAAACGCCGTGAAAAAGACATGAGCTGGAGCGTAGTCGAGGATGCGGGCCGTGGTTGGCGCCGGGTGGTCGCTTCACCTCTCCCAAAAGAAGTTGTGGAACTTGAGTCAGTAGAAGCCCTCATTAAAGCGGGAGTGGTGGTAATCACAGTTGGTGGTGGCGGCATCCCGGTCATTGATGTCAGCGAGCATGAATACAAAGGTGTGGCGGCCGTGATCGATAAGGACTTTGCCTCCAGTTTGCTGGCGCGTCTCATCAAAGCCGACTTGTTCCTGATCTCCACGGCTGTCGAAAAAGTCGCGATTCACTTCGGCAAACCCGAACAGAAATGGCTTGATAAAATGACCGTCGCCGAAGCCAAAGCTTATCTGGCTGAGGGCATTCATTTTGCCAAAGGTTCAATGGCTCCGAAGATCGAAGCCGCGATTTGGTATTTGGAGAATGGCGGTAAGGAAGCGCTCATAACCAATCCTGAAAACATCGGGCGCGCACTCAAAGGGGAAACGGGGACGCGGATCGTTAAGTAGCTTTGATGAAAAAGTGGATTGAGCAGTTCGATACCCTGAAATTTACAACCCGCAGCGCTGGTTGGTTCATGTTGTTAATTGCGGCGCTGACTTATGGATTGTTCTTCTGGAAGCGCGGCTTTTACTGGGATGAATTTCCCTGGGCCTGGATCTATTTTCGTCTCGGCCCGGACGCATTAACCAAGACCTTCT
>DATEDD010000337.1:0-2769 GCA_035286565.1 Anaerolineales bacterium | reverse complement strand
AAATATGCCGCGTATGATGGATTAGGGAATCTGAAAGAGTGGCTTGCATCCACGAAATGAACTTTGAAGTCGTTAATCTAAGGACCTGTAAAAGTATAAGTCCGCGTTTTGATTTTTTAACATTTGTCCTGAAGTAAAATTGCTTGACACCCAAATTCTACCGCAAGGACAAACCAAATGCCTAACACAATTCACGAATGCCAATGTGCAGCGTGCCTGCAATCCAAAGAACATGCCGACTGGGAACTTCACCATCAAATGAATGTTTTTCTGAGCCGCCTGGACGAACAACAACGCCGTTGGTATGTGGCACTCGAATCGAAGAAAATGGGTCGAGGTGGCGACAAGCAGCTTTCAACTATTACCGGGATGGATGTTGAGACGATCCGGCGCGGGCGACGTGAGTTGGATGAAGATTTGGCGAACCGCTCAGCCGAACAAATTCGTGAGGCAGGCGGTGGGCAGCCTGCGGTTGAAAAAAAGACCCGGAGATCGCTTCGGCGTTAGGCGAGTTATTGAAGGATGAAACAGCTGGTGATCCAATGAGTGAACAGAAATGGCAACGCAGTAGCTTGCGCCAACTGGCGGATGAGCTTGCTCAGGTAGGCCATTGGGTCAGCCATACCACGGTTGGGCGTTTGCTGAGAGAGATGGACTATTCGCTCAAAGCGAACGTCAAACGTTTGGCTGGCGCTGCACACCCAGATCGCGAGCGACAATTTGTATACCTGAACAGCCAAAAGCAGGCCTTTTTAGCCGCAGGTTTACCAGTGATCAGCGTTGATACCAAGAAAAAAGAGTTGATCGGCAATTTCAAGAACCATGGACAAATCTGGTGTCAAGAAGCGACGGCTGTGAATGATCATGACTTCGAACAGGATGCCTTGGGCAAGGCCGTCCCATACGGCATTTACGACCTGCAACACAACCGCGGTTATGTGTATGTTGGGAAGTCGGCTGATACACCGCAGTTTGCTGTGGAAATGATTGCCCGCTGGTGGACAACTGAAGGCAAAGACCTGTATCCCAATGCCAACAAGCTCTTGATCCTGGCAGACGCTGGTGGCAGCAATGGCTGTCGCCCACGTCTATGGAAGCAGCAACTTCAAGCACTGCTCGCAGACAGCATCGGGCTAGAAGTCACCGTGTGTCACTACCCAACTGGAGCATCCAAATGGAACCCGATTGAACATCGTTTGTTTGGCCCGATCAGCATCAATTGGACTGGCAAACCACTGCGCACTTTCGAGTTCATGTTGGCTTGCATTCGCGGCACTGTGACTACCACGGGGCTCCAGGTGAAAGCTTTTTTGGTGGAAGATGTCTATCAAAAAGGCATTCAGGTGACTAAATCGACGATGGAAACCCTGTCTATTGAGATGCACGCTGTCTGTCCCAGGTGGAACTATACGATCAAGCCACGCTTGGTGAGTGCTTGATGTTTTTAAAGTGCGGAGTTATTCTTTTACAAGCCCTAAGTATAAGATAACCCAGGTTGAAGTTTTTAAAAACTGTCAGATCAAGCGATCCCAGTCCATATTCTCCACGGATTAGGCATTCGTCTGAAGCCAAACCGCAATTTCTTCGACCGGGTACTTGGAATGCGCTACTTCTATCGTGAATTTCTCCAGCTCAATGTTAGACGGATTCAACCGATAGCCATTAATTCGCAGAAACAATCCGGCTGCCGAGATACCAGTTCGTTTATTTCCATCCACAAAAGGGTGATTGCGGATCAATGAGTCCATTAAGGCGGCAGCTTTTGTGAACAGGTCAGGATACAGATCCTGATCATCGAAACTCGCCTGAGGTCTGCCCACAGCAGATAATAACAGGTTTATATCGCGCACACCGTGACTACCGCCTGTTTCAGCGACCAAGCGAGCATGCAGAAACAGGACCTGTTGCGCGGTGAGGTAAATCATGACCTGGACAAGGCTTCTAAGGCAGGGCGATATTGGGCGATGAACTCTGCCACCTGCTGGGCGAATGTCTCATCGACCCCAACCACAGCCAATGGCTCTTCTACGGGGGAAATGATAATCTGTCGTTTTTCGCGATCCAGGTCAATCGAGATATCTGACCCTTCAGAAATGCCCAACAGCTCAATTGCCTCCTTTGGCAAGGAAATCACTACGCTATTGCCGGTTCTAAAGACTTTCCTCAACATCTGATCCTCCTTCATTTGTACTTACAGCGTAAGTATACCACACCTCATGAGGAGATCACTGTTTATACCTTTTCCATCCATTTCTGAATTATGTTCTCATAACAAACCAGGTTGTAAAAACGTACTTTGCCGCGCCCTGCTGACCCATCTCGATAGAAAACTGTGCTGGGAGAGATGCCCCGAAGGACTGGGGCTTTGGGTGCGGTGGATGAGATTCAGCTTCTTGAGAAAGCCGTGGTTCTGCGCCACTGGTTGTTAAAGGATAATTTTGATATGATAGGTAATCACCTATTAAAGCCTCCTTCGCAAAATTTTTATTGAGGAACACAGAGATGAGTCAGGCCAATACCTCGATCAAACAACGTATCACCATTCTGGGCTGGTTTCTTCCAATAGCATTCTCGCTGATGGCTGTGTTTTACCAGTTAGGACCCGCTCGATTTGTCCATGATACTTATGGACACGAAATCCATTACATCGTGGAAATCCTCTTCTACGCTTCGGCCGGGCCATTATTGACTTTCTTCACTTTGAGGCGCCTCGTCCGCTGGCTGGAAGAGAAAGAACGCGCCGAGAAGCAAGCGCGGGCCAGCGAACAG
>DATEDD010000336.1:0-3468 GCA_035286565.1 Anaerolineales bacterium | reverse complement strand
CAACATTACGGTGGGTATCCCGGATAATTACAACCCGACCATGGACTTGGATTATTCCCTGGATGTAAATGCCGGTGACCGTGCCTTTGTGGATTTTGGGATCCAATCCAGGGATGTGGTCGCGGACCCCGGTGCGGCCGGAGAAAGCAGTGGCGGCACATCTCCGTTGCTTGGTATTATTGGAGGCTTGTTCCTGTTGGGCGGAGCCGCGCTGGGATATTATGCGTGGCGCTCCGGCAGACCGGAAAGTAAACTTTCTGGCGGCGGATTCCTGAAAAAGTAAAGGGTGGAACACGGGATTAATATCGCGCTATTTTTTTATTTTGAATGTTTTCCGATGGATGGGGATATAACCGAGTTGTGCGATCTTCTGACGATGCAAATACGTGCCATACCCTTTGTGGCGCGCAAAACCATATTCACGATATTTTTCGTCCATTGTGATCATCTGCGCATCACGCGCGGTCTTTGCGAGAATGGATGCACATGCAATGCTCAATGAGCGTTGGTCTCCTTTGACGAGCGCGGTTTGTGAAATATCCATTTCGGGCAGTTCAAGGCGGAAATCTGTCAGTAAAAAATTGGGGGCGATAGAGAACATTTCCAGTGCGCGGCTTGCGGCGAGCCGCGTAGCTGGGACGATACCCATCCAGTCAATCTCTTTTGCGGAGGCCAAGCCAACGCCCCAGGCCAGCGCAGATTCTTTGATGCGCGGCATAAGTTGAAGGCGCCTGCGGGGAGTCAACTGTTTGGAATCACGCACCCCGCTCAAGGTTAGAGCAAGAAGCGGATTGTCATTCGGCAGGATGACCGCGCCCACACAGACGGGGCCAGCCAGCGCGCCGCGCCCAGCTTCATCCAAACCTGCGATGTATTTGTATGCCGACCAGAGTTGTTGTTCGTGGGTGAGATCAGGGTTTGAGATCATACCTGCCGCGCATGGCATTGAGATGAATGCGGAAGATGTCGCTGATCATGCGCAGGGCATCACGCACGGCGTTGACCTTGCTGTCCGGGTCGAAATACCATTGGATGGGGATCTCTTTGATCCTTAATTTTTTTTGGCGGGCGAGATAAAGAAGTTCAATATCAAAGGACCAGCCTGTCAGGGTTTGCTGGCGAAAAACGACATCGGCTATTTCTGCGCGAAAACATTTGAAGCCGCATTGGGTGTCGTTTAACCCGGGCAGAATAAATAATCGAATCAGGAAGTTGATGGCGCGCCCGCCCAAATGGCGGTAGGAAGGTTCGTGGTAACGAATTGCGCCGGGCGCTTCGCGTGAACCAATGGCGATATCAAAATCATTCAGAATCGGGGGGAGAAATTTTTGAAGTTCTTCAATCGGCATGGAAAGGTCGGCATCGCAAATAAACCGAAATTCACCGCGCGCCTCCAACATACCGCGCCGCACAGCGTTACCTTTGCCGGATCGTTCTTCATGGAGGACGATGAGATTTGCGTGGCGCAGGGCATATTCCTCCGCGAACTCAAAGGTGCGGTCTGTACTGCCGTTTTCCACGATGATGACTTCAGATGAATAGTTTTGCTTTTCCAGAAACGAAAAGATCTGCTTGAGCGTGTGCAGCAGACGACCTTCTTCATTATGGGCTGGTATGACGATGGATAGAAATGGAGTGGACAATGCCAGTTATGGGTTCGAGTAGATCAATGCGCCAAACCCGATCAGGATACACAATTCAATACCCAACATGCCAGCCAGCACAGCAACCTGGGCTATGGTCATACCGAGTATTCTCTTTTTGGCAGGGATGGATGTTTGAGCTTGAAATGGCGGGGCTGAGCCGGTTGCATGATAATTTAGCGGATCAGCCTGCTGGATGAAAGGCGCATCGTCTTCTTCAAATTCAAGTCCCAGTTCATTGGGGTTGATGGATTTTGATGAGTTGGAAGCATTGAAGATGGCCTGCGCGCGGGAGACGGGATCTTCGGGATAATCTTCCGCAGGGTTTGCTTCTTTGCGCAGGCTTGGGTCAATGATATGGTCTGCAAGATCGTAAACCCTGCCTGAAGACGGGCTGATGGGTGTCTGCAATAGCGAGTCTGCGAATTGCCTGATCGCATCGCTTCTGACCACGCGCGCTACGGGGCGCAGTGATTCGATTTGCGCACCCGGGTTGCTTGCGATCAGCACGGACTCTACGGGGATTGTCAGTTTGAAATTATGGATCTCCAAATATTTTTGAAAAGCGCGGGTCAATTTGGCTACACGGCTAAGGTAATTAATTCTGGCAGGCTGGGATCTCCCGCTGCTGATCGTATTCCACTGATCCCCTTTGGCTTCAAAGAAGCCTTTTACATTGGTTACATAAATAACATAGATACCGCCACCTCCAATCAGGATGAGCGGGATCACGATCTCGCTGTTCGGCAGCGTGAAATTACGGATCAATACATATCCCTTTTCAAGCACACGACCCAATTTGGCGATCACCCCTTTTTGAGCTTCAAGTTCGGAATACCAGTTCAAACCGTATTTTAATGTCCCTCGAATACGGGCAGTAAAACTGATAATGCCCTTTTTGTCCTGCAATGGGGTTTTGTCAATAATTTTCATGGAATTTCACCTAAAAAAATGGTACATCCTCAAGTTCATCACAGGCTGTGTTTTCACGCGTGGAAAGGAATTCACGCTTATCTTCCTTCGCCAGCACGACAGCCTTTCCGATTGTGAAAGTGCTGGCAAGCAGGTTTTTACGTGAGCCGGTGACATACATTTCGCCCTTTTGCAGGCGCTGTAAAAGTGTTTTGCGGTCCAACAAAACACGATCTGAAAAGGTGGCGCCCCGCCGTTCATAAGCCATCACCCATGTGATCTGTCCATTTTTATAGCGGACTGCCTCGATAACGCCGTCAATCTTTTTGGCCATATTGATCCTCTAGGACAATTTTAGCACACACAGCTTTAAAAGTAAGAGACACAAGCAATAATGTTAGCGGCTTGTGTCTCTTTAAATTCTGTCGGGGCGAGAGGATTCGAACCTCCGACCTTGGCGCTTCAAGCGCCACGCGCTAGCCGGACTGCGCCACGTCTTAAAACACCGTCATATCATATAGAATTTTGCACTAGGCAAGCGTACATATTCTATGCAGAAACAATCGGCTTGCATAGGGTACAATGAGTAATCTCAATTAGGAGGCTTTCAAATGGCAGATTTACCCGATGGAGTAGATATTAATGTTGCAAGAATCGCAGTTGCTTGGGAAATTGTAAGAACCACCAGGCAAAAATGGGGGAATACAGAAGCAGAAAATACACGCGATGACTATGTAAGAAATATGACCAATGACTATTTGATGGTTTACAAGGCAATCATAAATGACAAACCAATAGAAAAAGCGGCATAACTCGAAACGGTTTGCCGGTTTCGGGCTTGTTGGTTCTACGGGAAAGACACAAACTGCCTACCTCGCAAGGCGGCGGCTGTGTTACGTTCCCTCGTTACTTC
>DATEDD010000335.1:0-8792 GCA_035286565.1 Anaerolineales bacterium | reverse complement strand
AAAACTGCTGTGAAGATAATAGAGAATAGAGAATAGTAAGCAATCTTTCTGGCAAAGACTCTTCCACTCAACAACCAATCCTCTAATCCCTAATTCCTAATCATCTAATCTCTAATCTCTGGAGTAAAAATGGCTGAAGATAAATTAACAACCCGTGCGGAAGATTTTTCAGAATGGTACAACCAACTTGTATTGAAGGCCGACCTGGCAGATTACGCGCCTGTGCGCGGTTGCATGGTCGTGAAACCTTATGGCTGGGCGTTATGGGAAAACATCACCGCTGCGCTCGATAAGGAATTCAAAGCGACAGGCCATGTTAACGCGGCATTTCCCATCCTTATCCCCATGTCTTTCTTTGAAAAAGAGAAGGAACATGTAAAAGGTTTCTCGCCCGAACTCGCTGTGGTCACACACGGCGGCGGCGAAAAATTGGAAGAGCCTCTGGCGGTGCGCCCAACCTCTGAAACCATCATTGGGCACATGTATGCCAAGTGGATCAAATCATGGCGCGACCTGCCTGTCCTGATTAATCAGTGGGGTTCGGTGCTTCGTTGGGAAATGCGTACCAAACTATTTTTACGCACTTCCGAGTTTTACTGGCAGGAAGGCCACACTGCGCATGCCTCCAAAGACGAAGCCATGGAGGAGATGTATCGCATCCTCGACATCTATGAGGATTTTGCAGTCAATGAAGCGGCGCTACCCGTTATCAAAGGCACGAAGAGTGAAACCGAAAGATTTGCCGGCGCTCAGGTCACAACTTCCATCGAGGGCATGATGCAGGACAAACGCGCCTTGCAGTCCGCCACCTCGCATTATTTTGGTCAGAACTTTGCGAAGGCTTTTGAAATTCAATATGTGGATCAAAACAACACACTTCAATTTTGCGAAACAACCTCATGGGGTTTATCCACCCGCATGATCGGCGCGATCATCATGACGCATGGCGATGACCAGGGTCTTGTGTTACCTCCGCGCCTCGCGCCCATTCAAGCGGTCATCGTGCCCATCTTCAAAAATGATGAGGAGAAAAGCAAAGTGATGGAAGCTGCGAATCGCATCTTTGCCGAACTCAAGGCCGCAGGCATTCGCCTCAAAATGGATGACCGCGATAACGTCAGTTCTGGATTCAAATTTAACGATTGGGAGATGCGCGGTGTCCCTGTTCGCATCGAAGTAGGTCCCAAGGATGTGGAAAAGGGATCCGTAGCCCTTGCCCGACGTGACAAGCCTGGCAGAGATGGGAAATCCTTCGTCCCACAAGCGGGTCTGGACCTAAGTGTAAGTGGGTTGCTGGTCGAGATGCAGGCTGCCCTGCTCAAGCGCGCCACCGAATTTCGCGATGCAAATATTCATGATCCCAAGGATTATGGCGAGTTGAAAAAAGTCGTCGCTGATGGATGGGCGTTCTCCTACTGGTGCGAGTCAAAAGAATGTGAAACCAAAGTTAAGGAAGAAGCCAAAGCCACCACCCGCAATATTCCCTTTAAACAGCCTGCTGATGAAGGAACCTGTATTGTCTGCGGCAAGCCATCCAAACGAAAAGTGTATTTTGCAAGAGCGTATTGATCTATCGTCATTGCGAGGGCGTTCTTGTTCTTTGCCCGACACTTGCGCCGCACGCCAGTGCAGGTGAGCAATCTCCAACACTGTAACGTAGATTGCTTCGTCGGGGAAGAGCGCCCTCCTCGCAATGACGGGATACTATATTTCCCATGCCCGCCATAGACCTCGCCCGCCTGCGTAAACAAGCCAACCGCCTGGCAGATTTTTTCTTTCTGCCTGATGAGTTCATGAAGCATTTACGCGAGGTGCTGGAGTTCTATGTCAATCACACTTTGCGGACGAAACAAAATATTGCCCCTGGTTCCAACCTAAAGACGTACCGTACTCCAGCCGCAGTAGTCACACAAATTGAGAACGAACTTTCCGCTATAGCAGAAGCCAATCCAGAATATGCCCTGGCACTTGCAGACATACTTTGGGATGAAGGCGCGCTCGAAACACGCCTATTGGCGGCTTTTTTACTGGGACGAATCCCGCCGCAGGAAGAGCGCCTGCTCCCGAGGCTGACCGCCTGGACTCAGCAGGTCCGTGATATAGATGTACGTTCGGCGTTGTTATCCACCAGTCTTGCCCGTATGAGGAAGGAAACGCCAAATCAATTCCTTACCCTGGTGCGTGAATATCTGCACCCCGAACGCTCACGGACATGGTCGAACGGTATTCAAGCCCTCCTGCCAATGATCGCGGATACAGCATACGCCAACCTGCCTCCCATTTTTGATATTGTCGAACCTATAATTGAAGAAGCGCCCTCGACTTTGCAGAACGTTCTGACAGAGTTGATCGTGGCTTTGTATCGCGCTTCTGCGTATGAAACCACCTTCATGCTCAAGCAGGTATTGACGCATTCACAGAACCCAATGACAGCGGTGACATTACGGCGCATTGCAACCTCCTTCCCACCTACATTGCAGAAAGAATTACGCGACCTGCTAATACCGCAACCCCTGATCGCCCAAAAAAATCCCGACGAAGTACCAGCGGATTTCGTGGGAGATATATCCGTTTCAAAATCAGTTGAAGTAAAAATGAAAACAACTCGTAAAATGAAAACTACGAGATTACCGGAAGCCGCAACTATAAAAACGGTCAGACGGAAAAGCAAGAAAGGTAGTGGAGATGTCTAACTCAAAACTGATCTACCTTCATGGGTTGGAAAGCACAAGCCAGAGCGGAAAAGCGCGCCAATTCGCGCAATTATTCCCCGGCATGAAAACACCTGATTTCAAAGGCTCATTTGAAGAACGCATGCAACAATTGCATCCGATCCTGGGCAATCAAAAAGAGTGGACGATCATTGGCTCATCCTACGGCGGATTGATGGGCGCGGTCTTCACCTGCAGGCATCCTGAACAAGTGCGGAAACTCGTCCTGCTTGCGCCTGCCTTGATGCTGACTGAATTCACGTCGGAGCATTTTGCGCCTGTTGACGTGCCAACCGTGCTTGTGCATGGATCGCAGGACGATATTGTCCCGTCCCAGGAAGTGCTGGAAATCGCGCGGGATGTGTTTACGAATTTAATATACATCCCAGTGGAAGATGGTCATCGCTTGCATAAGGCGTTTGAAGAATTGAATTGGGAAGAAATTTTGGCGTAGATAATTCGCTCTGAGCGGAGCGAAGCGCAGTCGAAGAGCAAATGCGGAGGTGTGCTTCGACTATGGGGCGGCAAACACGCCCCTCCGCTCACATTGTCCCGACGATCTTTCGGGAGCACGAAAGAAAGATGGAGCTAACATGCAACAACAAATCTACTGGCATACAACCGTAAAAATGCCCGATGATTCAAACCCTTCGACACGCTTCGCGTCAGGGCAGCGCCTGACACCCATCCCCGCCAAAGTGGATGTGGCAATTATCGGCGGCGGATATACGGGGTTGAGCGCGGCGCGGACACTGGCAAAGCATGGGGCGAAAGTTGTTGTGCTCGAAGCGCAAACAATTGGCTGGGGGGCAAGTTCCCGCAACGGGGGCATGGTATTGACAGGACTCAAAGTGGGCATGGGGACCGTCATCAAAAAATACGGGCGTGAACTGGCAAAAATATTATTTCAATATTCACTTGATGCGGTGGGTACCGTCGAACAAATCATCAAGGAAGAAAATATCAATTGTGGATTCTTAAGACATGGTCACCTGCTGACTGCCAACAAACCAAAACATTATGAAGCCTTAAAAGATGAAGTGGAATTTATGGCAAGAGAATTCAATCACAAGGTCAGGCTTGTGCCGCCTGATGAATTGAAAAGCGAGATCGGTTCAAATATCTATCACGGCGGGTTGCTGGACGAGGTCAGCGGCGGATTGAACCCTGCTCAATTTGTGGCGGGACTCGCGGGCGCAGCGGAAAAGGCGGGGGCAATGCTCTGCGCGCGAGCGCGAGTGAACAGGCTGAGGCGGGGGGAGAATCGTTTTTTCATCGAGACAGAGAGAGGCTCGTTAAGCGCAGAATCTGTTTTTGTAGCGACATCCGGGTATACAGGAAATGTCACAAAGAAATTGCAGAGGAAAATCATTCCGATCGGGTCGTTCATTATTGCAACGGAAAGGTTATCGGACGAACTTGCGCGCGAACTCAGCCCGAAGAATCGAATGATCTTTGATTACAAACATTATTTGAATTATTTCAGGCTGTGGGATAATCGCATGATATTCGGCGGGCGCGCGGCGTTTTTTCCTGAAACCGCAAATACAATAAAACGAAGCGCGGAAATTTTACAACGTGAGATGGTACAGGTTTATCCGCAATTGAAAAACGCAAAGGTGGAGTATGTTTGGGGCGGCACACTTGATTTTGCGTTTGATATGATGACGCATGTCGGCGAGTTGGACGGCGTGCATTATGCGCTTGGCTATGCAGGGCATGGTGTGGCAATGGGCGCTCATTTGGGCAAGACTGTTGCAGAAGCCATGTTGAACGGAAATATAAAAGAGCATCCGTTTGCGCGTTTTGATTTTCCAAATGCGCCACTGGGACTGTATGATGGCCGTCCGTGGTTTTTGCCGCTTGCGGGGATGTGGCATAAGATTTTGGATTGGGTGGAGTAGTCGGACACTTGCGCCGTGCGCCAGCGCGGTGTTGCCAATCCGAAATACAGCAGTATGATAAAAACGATTAAAATAACCGCTATTCAGGCAAAATCAAAGCATATTAAAATGATCTGGAGGTAAAAATGCTATCGATTATCAATATTACCCTTGGTGCGGCATTACTAGTGGCAGGCCGAAGATTGTTCTGGCTATTTGTCATGGCAGGCGGGTTTATAGCGGGCGTTCAACTCGCAACAAACATCATTAAGGGACCAGAATGGTTTATCATCATAATCAGTTTGGCGGTTGGTGTTGCCTTCGCGATCCTTGCCAGATTCTTTCAGATACTTGCCATAGGCATTGCAGGGTTTTTCCTGGGCGGTTCCATTTTAAGTGCAATCGTTGGCACGTTAGGAATTGATATTAACTGGATAAGCTGGGTCGTCGGTGGTGTGATTGGAGTAATTCTCGTTAGCATCCTGTTTGACTGGGCGCTGATAAGTCTATCCTCTTTCGGTGGCGCAGTATTACTCGTTCAATCACTTAACTTGGATATTTCTGTTAGAAGTATTGCTTTTATTGTATTGCTCATCATTGGGATTTTTATCCAAGCTTCAAATATGCGTGGAGAAAAGAAAATAGAATGAAACTCCGAATGATTGATAATTTGCGCATTTGGATAACTTCATTAAGTGCGGTGCGACGTATTTGCAAACCTACAACAATACAGTAAAGCCGATTAAAATAGCCGCTATTCTTCAAACTTGAAATTCGATCCAGGAGGCAGTTATGGCAAAGACCAGCAAGCCAAAAGAATTGGAAGGTGAAGTTTATTATCCATCGGAGCAGGTTGTGGCGCAGGCGCGTTTGAAAGATTGGGATGCGCTGGCAGAAAAAGCGGGCAAGGACTTGCAAGGTTTTTGGGCCGAGGAGGCCTCGGAACTGGAATGGTTCAAGAAGTGGGACAAGGTTTTGGATGATTCCAATAAACCTTTCTATAAATGGTTTGTGGGGGCGAAGACGAACATCGTCCATAATGCAATTGACAGGCATCTTAAAACACACCGCAAGAATCAACTCGCGCTAATCTGGGAATCGGAGGACGGCAAACTGGAACGCACCTTTTCCTATTTTGCAATGAACCGTGAAGTTTCACGCATGGCGAATATCATCAAGTCCATGGGCGTACAAAAGGGCGAGCGCGTCACCATTTACATGGGACGTGTGCCTGAGATCGTCTTTGCCATGCTGGCTTGCGCAAAGATCGGCGCGATTCACTCTGTAGTATTTGGTGGTTTTTCAGTTGACTCGTTGCAGGGGCGCATTGAAGACAGCAACTCAAAACTTGTTATTACCTGTGACGGTTCATACCAGAACGGCAAAGTTGTTGAATTGAAAGCCATCGTGGACGAATCGCTCAAGCGCTGTCCATCTGTTGAGAATGTGATCGTCGTCAAACGCGTGGGCAATCCCGTCGTCATGGAATCTGGGCGCGATCATTGGTATCAGGATCTATGCGTGCTTCCCATTGCAAACGGCAAATGCGCCACTGAAGTGATGGATGCCGAAGATCCGCTTTTCATTCTTTATACTTCCGGCTCCACTGGCAAGCCGAAAGCCATTCTCCACACGCATGGCGGATACATGGTCGGCATATATTCAACGCTCAAGTATGTGTTCGATGTCCAGGATGAAGACCGCTGGTGGTGCACCGCCGACCCGGGCTGGATCACGGGACATTCCTATATTGTCTACGGACCCATGATCAACGGTGTGGCATCTTTCATGTTCGAAGGCGGTCCGGCATATCCATATCCGAATCGCTGGTGGCAATGTATTGAAAGATATGGGATTACGATTTTCTATACCGCGCCCACTGCCATTCGTGGACTCATGCGCTTCGGCGAATCCTGGCCGAACAAACACGATCTTTCTTCCCTGCGCCTGCTCGGCACTGTCGGGGAGCCGATCAACCCTGAGGCCTGGCGTTGGTATCACCGTGTCATTGGCAAAGAGATGAGGCCGATCATTGATACGTGGTGGCAGACCGAGACTGGCACCTTTATGATCACGCCGACTCCTGTGGTGCCGCTCAAACCCGGATCGGCTACACGTCCCTTCTTTGGGCAGGAAGCGGAAATTGTGGATGAGCAAGGCAACCCTGTCCCAGACGATACGGAAGGTTACCTCACGCTCAAGCATCCGTGGCCCGCAATGTTGCGGACAATCTATAATGATGATGAACGCTATGTTAGTCAATACTGGAGCAAATTCCCAGGCCGTTACACCACAGGCGATTCCGCCAAACGCGACAAGGACGGTTATTACTGGATCATCGGCCGCGTGGACGATGTCATCAAAGTCTCCGGTCATCGCCTGGGAACAGCGGAAGTGGAGTCGGCATTGGTGAGTCACCCGGCCGTTGCAGAAGCTGCCGCGATCGGTTTGCCGCATGACGTGAAAGGACAAGCGATCCACACATTCGTTATGTTGCGCTCAGGGTTTACTCCCTCGCCTGAGTTGGCCGAAGAATTGCGTCAGCATGTTTCCACGCACATGGGCCCGATTGCAAGACCTGAGGATGTAAAGTTTGTGGATAAACTTCCCAAGACGCGTTCCGGCAAGATCATGCGCCGCGTGTTAAAGGCAAGAGCGCAGGGATTGCCTGAAGGTGATATTAGTACGTTGGAAGAGTAAAAAGATATAAGAACAGGACTTTCGCTCAATCTCGCATTTCCATGTCTCCCTCCCGAAAGAGCATCGGGACGATGTGAGCGTTAGCGACACTTGCGCCGCGCGCCAGTGCGGTGAGGGTCTCTGCCCCTGAAATTATGAACTATTCGCTACGATCAGAACGACAAGCGTAAGTCCTAACTCGGACAAGCCGAAACCAAAAAGGATTTGAACCACTGAGACACGGAGACACTGAGAAAAACAAAGAAAAAACTCCGTGACTCTGTGTCTCCGTGGTTAGCAAAATTCTTGTTTTTTGTACAAGCATTTAACTTTTTAGTTCCTAAAGAATAAAAAAGATGGAAAGAGCCGAGTGATAATGAGCCACTTGGCTCTTTCTATATGGAGACATGCTGTTTACCGCCAATGCAAGAGCAAGCTCCTGCACTCCAAAAACTACTTCTCACCAAAGATAACCTGCGTAAGCTTGCCTGCCTCGATGCTAACAACACGTTGATGCAGTCCAGCCGCGTCGGTAAATGCAATGCGATAACGCCCGGGCGGCAGATTGCTCAAGACAGAATCCTCTTTGTTTTGTTCAAAACCTTTAGGATAAGTGGAAGCATAGTAGGTTGCTTGCAGGGTATCCGTCCCGGCAAAAAAGCGCCAAATCACAAGTTTCCGCTGAATTTTATAATTTGTTT
Organism: Anaerolineales bacterium; assembly: GCA_035286565.1. Lineage (GTDB taxonomy): Bacteria > Chloroflexota > Anaerolineae > Anaerolineales > Villigracilaceae > Villigracilis. The sequence continues at coordinate 818 of DATEDD010000335.1, read as the reverse complement.
TTGAGTCCAGCGTGATGGACAAAGCTCCCACACCCTCTGGTAAAGCCAGCCATAGTTCGGGGTTTTGCGTGGAAAAGTAATCGGTAACGTCGCCGCCTGTACGAACTTCAAAGTGCAAATGACTGCCAACCGCAATCCCCGTATGCCCAACAGCGGCTATGACATCCCCGCCGCTCACCCGCTCTCCTGCCCCAACGTGGACTTTCGATAAATGTCCATAAAGCGTATATAAACCCTCTTCATGTTCGATCACAACCAAATTTCCGTAATAATCGGCCCACTGGGCGAATCGGGTTTTATCGTCAGTGCCAGCAAATACCACCAGTCCAGGTGCAGGAGCAAACACCGGAGCCCCTTCCTTGCTTTGCAGATCAACACCATTGTGAGGCTCACGCTTTCCTTCATCGGTCGAGCCATAGGAATAATTACCCGCAATCGCAAGGACAGAATCAGGTCCAAGCGGATTCTGGAAAATAAAATTCCCCTCCATAATACAGAATTCCTCAGCGGCCGGGTCACAGGGGATCAAGGTCGCCGTCGGCAAGGGCAGGATGGATGTCGCTGTCGGTTCGGGAGCGATAACAAATTGAGTCGCTGCAGCCTCAGGCAACGCGACAACACTCGGAGCAGGCGCGCAGGCTGTGAGAAGAAGTAATAGGAAAAAATTCAATCTACGATTCATTGATGTTGTTTTTCTGGAGTCCGGGAAGCAAGCTTCCCGACTCCAGAATTATAATAATGCGATGGATGATATTTATAAAACATATCCACATAATCCGCCGCATTATTTTGTGCCGAATGCAATGTACATGGTTACA
>DATEDD010000334.1:0-8914 GCA_035286565.1 Anaerolineales bacterium | reverse complement strand
ATCCATTTTGGCAGAACTCACATTTGGCGCAACCGAGGTTGGCATTGATGACGACACGATCTCCAACCCTCACCCCTAGCCCCTCTCCTTCAGGGAGAGGGGAACCAATCTCCACGATCTCGCCCGCGCCGTCTGCGCCGTTGATGTGGGGGAGTTCCAGTTTTAAACCTGTCCAGCCATTTCGCACGAGCACATCCATACGGTTGAGTGCGGCGGCGCGCAGGTGCACTAATATTTCACCTGCTTTCGGCTGAGGCGTTGGGAAATCTGTGTATTCCAATACTTCTGGTCCGCCGTGCTGGCGGAAGAGGGTGGCTTTCACTACTTCAAACCAAGTTCACTGCGCGAGATGACCAATCTTTGAATCTCGCTTGTGCCTTCGTAAATTTCGGTGATCTTGGCATCACGGAAATAACGCTCGACCGGCAGTTCCTTGCTGTAGCCCATGCCGCCGTGGATTTGCACGGCTTGATGTGTAACGAACATGGCAGTCTCAGAGGCAAAGAGTTTTGCCATGGATGCTTCTAATGAATATCGCCCGCCGCTTTGTTTGGAATTTTCTTTTGCAATAGCGGCATTGTAAATCAGCAGTCGGGACGCCTCAATGCGGGTTTTCATATCCGCGATTTTGAAGCCTGTTCCCTGAAATGCGCCGATCGGCTGACCAAACGCTTCGCGCTGACCTGCATACTGTCTCGCTGCTTCGTAGGCAGACTCGGCAATGCCAAGCGCCTGCGTCGCAATCCCGATGCGGCCTGCATCCAAAACGGTCATGGCGATCTTGAAGCCTTCGCCTTCTGCGCCGAGTCTGTTTTCAACGGGTACGCGGCATTCTTCAAAGATCAACTCGCTGGTTGCCGAAGCGCGGATGCCGAGTTTTGGCTCCTTTTTTCCTCGCGTGAGTCCTCGAGTATCTCCACCCACCAAAAAGGCAGTCACGCCTTTTTGTTTTTTAGCTGGGTCTGTCATCATAAAGACCACAAAGTAGTTTGCAACAGGTCCGCTCGTGACCCAGGATTTGCGCCCGTTCAACACATAGAAATCGCCGTCGCGGGCCGCGCGGCTTTTGAGGGCGCCGGCATCTGACCCACTTTGAGGTTCAGTAAGAGCATATGCGCCTATGGCTTTTCCAGATGCAATTGGTGTGATGAATTTTTTCTTTTGTTCTTCAGTGCCAAATTGTAGAATGCCATGACAATATAAGGAATTGTTGACTGACATGATGACGCCATGCGAAGCATCCACTTTGCAAATCTCTTCGAGAGCGAGCACATAGGCAAGTGAGTCCATGCCTGCGCCGCCGTATTCCTCAGGGACTTCAATTCCCATAAAACCCAGCCCCCCCATTTTTTTGATCGTTGCATATGGGAACTCTCCGCTTTCATCGAATTCAGCCGCGACAGGCGCAATCTCCTTTTGGGCGAAATCACGGGCGGCATCGCGCAACATTTTATGTTCGTTAGTAAGAGGGTAAATGGGAAGGTCGGTCATTCGTTAGCTCCGGGGAAAGTGATTTTCAAGATTATACCGCTTTGGAGTAGTAGAGGGAGTATCTTGTTATAATCGGAAATCGGTGGTTGACTTCCTGCTATCGTTCCATATAATTACAAAATCAGAACAGTCCGCATCTAATTTGCCAAGGTAGTGTTTAATTTATTCATATTGAAAGGAGGTTGCACAGAAGTATCTCACGTTTGTTCGTCAACTCATTTACTTATATTCGACAACTTAATAAAAGGAGAGAGTAATGAAGAAAACCGCTTTTAATTTGCTGGCTTTGTTTGTATTTGCCAGCCTTGTCCTTTCCGCCTGTGGAGGCGCTGTTGCTGTGGCCACCGAGGCGCCCGTTGCCGCGCCGGCCGCAACCGAGGCGCCTGCCGCCGCTACCGAGGCTCCGTCCATGGAACTGGAAGGGGAACTATCAATTGTTTCTTGGGCTGGCTACATTGAACGCGGCGAAACAGATCTCGCGTATGATTGGGTTACCCAATTTGAATCGGATACAGGTTGTATGGTGTCAAATAAAACCGCCGCTACTTCTGATGAAATGGTTGCATTGATGAACGAAGGCGGTTTCGACCTCGTGACCGCTTCCGGTGACGCCTCCAATCGTTTGATCTCAGGCGGGCGCGTTCAGCCGATTGATATTTCCCGCATCCCCAGCTATGACCAAATTGATCCGCGCTTGCAGAATGCCCCCTGGCATACTGTGGATGGCGTCCATTACGGCGTGCCATATTCTTCCGGCGAGAACATTTTGATGTACAACACGGATGTTTTCGGCGACCAGCCTCCCACAAGTTGGAACGTGGTCTTTGAAGAAATGACCCTGCCGGATGGCGAATCCAACAAGGGACGTATTCAGGCTTATGATGGTCCGATCTATGTGGCAGACGCGGCCCTCTACTTGAAGAGCGCAAAACCTGAACTCGGAATTACCGACCCCTATGCTCTAACCCGCGATCAATTCAATGCGGCGATTGAACTTCTCCGCCAACAACGCACTTTGATCAACCGCTATTGGCATGACGCTTTCATTCAAATGGATGACTTTACCAACGAAGGTGTTGCCGCTTCCGGTTCCTGGCCCTTCCAGGCGAACCTGCTGAAGTTCGGCGGCGCCCCGATTGACAAGGTTGTCCCTGTGGAAGGGGCTACTGGTTGGGCTGATACCACCATGCTGCATGTGGACTCTGAACACGTCAACTGCGCTTATGCGTGGATGGAACACTCCCTCAATCCCAAGGTGCAGGGTGATCTGGCCGCCTGGTTCCAGAATGTTCCTGTCCGCCTGGATGCCTGTGAAGGCAACGAATTGCTCGGTGCGGATGGCTGTGTGAACAACGGTTTGAATGACTTTGACAAGATTCAATGGTGGCGCACTCCCACCAGCGACTGCGGCGATGGCCGCCTGGAATGTGTCCCCTATCATGAATGGGTCACAAATTACGTGGCTGTAATCGGCGGTCGTTAGTTGTAGAATATGTTTAAGTATCAGGCGGGACATTGTCCCGCCTGATACACTTTTTTTTGATGAAGAGCTGCCAATATGATGAATAATCCTTCCGCACCTGCCATTCGTTTCGATAAAGTAAGCCGGCATTTTGGCGAAGTAAAAGCTGTAGATCTGGTTGACCTCGAGGTTGGAGATGGTGAATTTTTTTCCATGCTTGGTCCATCGGGCTCGGGGAAAACAACCTGCCTGCGTATGATCGCGGGGTTTGACAGGCCAACTTCGGGGAAAATCCATTTATACGGGCAGGATGTTTCCAGCCTGCCGCCTTATGAGCGTAATGTCAACACCGTGTTTCAGGATTATGCATTGTTTCCGCACATGAATGTGGAGGCAAACATTGCCTATGGTTTGATGGTGAAAAATGTTGCCAGGCAAGAACGAATAAAACATGTGGAAGAGATGCTGGAACTTGTCCAGCTTTCCGGCTTTGCGGGACGCAAACCATCACAACTCTCCGGTGGACAGCGTCAACGCGTCGCGCTCGCCCGCGCCTTGATCAACCATCCCAAAGTTTTGCTGCTCGACGAACCGCTCGGTGCATTGGACTTGAAACTGCGGCAGCAGATGCAGATCGAACTCAAGGCGATTCAAAAACGAGTCGGCATTACTTTTATTTTTGTTACACACGATCAGGAAGAAGCGATCACCATGAGTGACCGCATTGCTGTTTTTAATCAGGGCAAAATCGAACAGATCGGTTCGCCCTCTGACATTTACGAAAGACCCGCCTCATCCTTTGTTGCAGGCTTTGTGGGTACGTCCAATCTTGTCGGCGGCGAGATTGCAAAACGCACCACAGGCTCTGAGCAGACATTCTCGATCCGCCCTGAGAAAATCCATATTGGTTCTATGAGTGACAACCCCGCCAGCGGCATGATCTCGCTGGATGGAGTTATCCGTGACGTGATATATCTCGGCCTTTTTACCCGCTATTTGATTGAGACCGAAGACGGTGTTGATCTTGTTGTTGTTGAGCAGAATCTGAAGAGCACTTCAATGGATGTTCTATCTGCAAAAGGACATAAGGTAAGGCTCTCCTGGCATCAAGACCATATCAGCCGCGTGGGAGGCTGATGTGCTTAATCGCATTTCAACATATTTTTATCAACGTCCCAAACTGGTTTTGGCTCTTTTCCTCGCACCGCCAATGCTATACATGCTGGTTGTATACCTTGGATCTTTGTTTTCTTTGCTGATTAATGGTTTTTACTCAATAGACGATTTTACCGGCATTATTGTCCGTGAGTTTACTATGCGGACTTACACCCAGGTATTCAACATAACCAACCGTGAAATTGTCTTCCGCACCGCCACAATGGCTTTGGTCGTCACCATCGTGGATGCATTGATCGCTTTCCCTTTGGCTTATTACATTGCAAAATTCGCCTCGCCAAGATTAAAGACCTGGCTTCTCATTGCGGTGACCATTCCGCTTTGGTCAAGTTATCTCGTGCGCGTTTATGCCTGGAAATTGATCCTCGCCAAGGAAGGCATCCTGTCCTGGTTTATCAATTTATTCAACTTAACAGGCGCTTTGGAATGGCTGCTTGGTTTACCGGGCATTGGCGGTTCATCTCTTTCCCTCTCACCGATTGGAATGTTTATCGTATTTGTGTATATCTGGCTGCCATACATGATCATTCCCATTCAAACCGCTCTGGAGCGTGTGCCCGGTTCACTCCTCGAAGCCTCCAGTGATCTGGGCGCAAGGCCGTCTCAAACATTCCGCACCGTAATTTTACCGCTCGCTTTTCCCGGTGTTGTGGCAGGCTCGATCTTTACTTTCTCATTGACTTTGGGTGACTTTATCATCCCGCTTACGCTTGGCAATTCAAAATTTTTTATTGGGCAGGCGGTCTACTCTTATCAGGGAACCGGCGGGAATATCCCTCTCGCAGCTGCAATGACGATGGGGCCTGTTGTCATCATGGTCCTTTATCTCCTGATTGCCCGCAGACTTGGAGCGTTCGATGCCATCTAAGTCATCCGACACCCGCCCAAGAGCATCCTGGGGATTAAAGCTCGCCGCATTTGGAACATTGCTCTTTCTGCATTTTCCGATGTGGATCATTTTTCTTTATACTTTTACTCCAGATGAAACTACATACACCTTCCCATTACCTGGCTTTACAACCAAATGGTTTGGTGTGGCATTACAACGCGCAGACCTTTGGCGTTCCCTTACATTGTCGTTGCAGGTCGCAAGCGTTGCAACGGCCGCCGCCCTGATTTTAGGCACATTCGCAGCCGCGGCGGTATATCGCAGTAATTTCTTTGGGCGCGAATCCATTTCCTTTCTGTTGTTACTACCGATCGCCTTGCCTGGCATTGTCACTGGTATTGCATTACGGACTGCCATCGGCGGGTTGGACATTCCCTTCTCCTTCTGGACCATCGTAATCGGTCATGCAACCTTTTGCGTTGTCGTTGTTTACAACAATGTGCTGGCGCGCTTCCGCCGTACCAACGCAACGATGATCGAAGCCTCCATGGACTTAGGCGCGAACTCCTTTCAAACCTTTCGTCATGTTGTGCTGCCCAATATTGCCACCGCGCTGCTTGCAGGCGGCATGCTGGCTTTCGCACTTTCCTTCGATGAAGTTATCGTTACGACATTTACAGCAGGGCAGCAAACCACGCTTCCGATTTGGATCTTCAGCCAGCTTTCCCGCCCGCGTGACCGCCCCGTGACGAATGTGGTTGCAACCATCGTCATCCTGATCACCTTTCTGCCGATCTTCATTGCTCAAAAAATTTCCGCGGGTTCATCAGAGACAGAAGGCGAAACGAAATAGCATTTACAACAATTCATCTTAAAATGTCATCCTGAGCGTAGCGAAGGATCTCTCCTCTCGAATGTATGAGACTCTTCGGTCGCCAAGAACGCTCCCTCAGAGCGACACAGTGTTTTTGAGATGAATTCTTGATAGTCATACGAGCGGCGAGGTTTCCCTTGCCGCTCGTTTTCTTTGTATAATACGTTTATGACTAAACAATCTTTTTCCTATCTCAACCCGAAATGTGAAGCCCGCGACCGTGCCGACGACGGATGCGGAGTTTTTGCCATCGCGATCATCTCCGCCGGTGAGCTGGTTTCGCTCTGGGGCGGACGGATTGTCCAGCAGGATGAAATCGATTCATCCATGCCGCGCTTCACGCAACGCGTGATTCAAATTGACGAAGGCTTGTACCTGCTCACCGCCGAAACAAAAGAGCCGAACGATTGTTTCAACCATTCATGTGAACCAAACCTCGGCTTCTTGGGTCAGATCGGCCTGGTTGCCATGCGCGATATTGATACAGGTGAAGAATTGACTTTCGATTACGCCATGTCCGACGGCGAACCTTACGATGAATTTGAATGTGAATGCGGTTCGCTGAATTGTCGCGGGGCGGTCACAGGCAACGACTGGAAACTTCCCGAATTGTGGAAAAAATACGACGGTTATTTCTCTCCCTACCTTGCGCGGCGTATTAGATTATTGCGTAAGTCGGATTGATATTCCAATTATTTTATTCATGAAATCCTTCCCGCTCCGCATCTACCTCTTTGCCCTTATCCTGCGCCTCATCCCTGTCCTCCTCACCCGCGCACTGGGTATCGGACTCGACGACATGTTCCAATATGACATGCTGGCGCGCAGTATGTCTTCAGGCAATGGCTATCGCTGGTACGCGCAGGAGGATTTGAAACTGCTTGAGCCATATGTTAATTTTGATCTTTCAACCGCAAAGGGCTACGACCCGCAGTACGGACTATATACCTCCTTTCGTGCACCGCTCTACCCGGCATTTTTAGCAGTGATTTATTTTTTCAATGGATTGGATTTCTCACGTTTCTTTGCCGCGCGGCTGGCGCAAGTGATCTTGCTTGGCGCACCGCTTGCTCCATTGACGTATTATGTGGCTACAAGTTACCTCAAAAATGCCTCCCTAAGCGGCAGCGAAGGGTCTCTACCCTCGAAAGCGCGAGACTCTTCGGTCGCAACACCTGCCCTCCCACTCAGCTTCGCTTCGGGGACTATAGTGGCGGGCGGTGCCAGGGAGAACGCTCCCTCAGAGCGACATGGTATTTTGGGGATGAGTTTCAATCAATTTTCCATTAGCGAGAGGAGTGAAAATATTGCGAAAATTTCAGCGTACATCGTGGCTTGCTACCCCATGCTGCTTGCATATCCGCTGGGATTGGGAACTGAAAACCTCTTCTTCCTTCTCCTTCTTTCTTCCTTCCTCTTTCTTCTCAAATCCATTGAAAACTCATCTGCATTCCACCTTCTGCTTTCCGGGCTTTTCCTCGGATTAACCGCCCTCACCCGTTCCGTCATCCTGCCATTTGCAGGGTTGGCAATTCTCTTCCTCATCGTCATTGCGAGGAGCGGAGCGACGAAGCAATCTCCCTCATGGAACCAGGGATTGCTTCGTCGGGGAAATCACCCTCCTCGCAATGACGGAATTATTATAGGGATTGCATTTGTTTTGGTCATTACACCCTGGGTCATTCGTAACTCGTTATTGCACGACAAGTTGACGGGTATTGAAACCTCCATGGGATATAACCTGTATCTCGGCTATCATCCGAATGGAAATGGATCCTTTATGTTTGGTCCCTCGCTTGATTTGCTCACGATCATGGACGATGCCGAGCGTGATGAAGTTGGAACGCAAAAAGCCATTGGTTTTATGATGGAACAGCCTGAGCGATTTGTTCCGCTCGCCATCAACCGCCTTGGGTTTTTCTTTGGGCTGGAAACGCGCGTGTTGATGTATTTCTACTCCAATAACCTGATCGGGTATATTTCAAAGCCGTTGTTACTTATCATTTCCGCGATTTTACTTTTGCCATTTGTGTTTGTATCCGTTTCTGCCTGTTTGGGTTTATCCCTTTTGAAATGGAATTCGCAAACGGCTCTATTGTTATTACTGCTCACTTTTTACCTTTTACCTCATGTTTTCATCCTCGCAGAAGATAGGTTTCATTTGGCGTTAATTCCATTTTTTGCCATCCTGGCCATGCAGTTTTGGGCGGTGGGATTTCAGGCTATTTCCGCGCGCTGGCACGAGTCAAATGCGGGGAAGTGGGTGGTTACGCTGGCAGTCTTAGGAGTTTTCCTGCTTTTCCTAAATTGGGGATTTGAGTTATCGCGAGACGCGGATAAAATTGCCGCATTGCTTGGTCAGGATGGAAATAAAACCTACTACCCTTATTGAGAGACCCCATGAAACATTTGCTCGGCGAAAAACTGAATTTTGACTGGAAGGTCGTCACTGTCACCATTGTCAGCACCTTGCTGTTAATGGTGGATCATTATCATAAACTGACCGCCCATAAATATTGGGATCGCCTGATCTTATATCTCGTCATTCCGCTTTTGATCATCCTCATTTTGTTTCGCGAATCGCCAAAAGAATACGGCTTTTCATTTGGCGATTGGAAATTGGGGCTGACAATCACCGCGCTTGGGATACTCTTCATGGCTCCCATCATCTATTATCTGGGACACGGCGACGCATCCATGAAAGCGTACTATGAGAAGTTTTTACCCGGCCTGCCGTGGACAACCTTCCTTGACTTGATTGGCTGGGAATTCTTTTTTCGCGGCTGGATCCTGTTTGCTTATGCGCGTAAATTTGGTCACGAAGCCTTGTGGTTACAGGCTGTCCCATTTGCATTGGCGCATATTTCCAAGCCGGAGATCGAAACGCTTTCCACTATTTTTGGCGGATTTGCCTTTGGCTGGGTGGCTTATCGCACAAAATCCTTTGTCTGGCCATTTTTGATCCATTGGTTTATTTCTACGTTTATTATTATCGTGGCGGCGGGGGCCGTATAAATTCATGGTCAAATATGAGATTCGCCCGGCCGTGGAATTAGAGTCCGCTCAAATTAAGAATCTGATT
>DATEDD010000333.1:0-3259 GCA_035286565.1 Anaerolineales bacterium | reverse complement strand
GCAAGGAGCAATCTCATGGCAAAAATAATCGGCATTGACCTCGGCACCACCAACAGTGTTGTCGCCGTTATGGAAGGTGGCACGCCCACAGTTATCACCACGGCAGAAGGCGGACGCCTCTGTCCATCCATCGTCGCGTTCAACAAGAACGGTGAACGCATGGTCGGACAAACCGCTAAACGGCAGGGCGTCATAAATTCAGATAATACTGTCTATTCCATTAAGCGTTTCATGGGACGGCACTTCGATGAGACCAGCGTCGAACGTGGCATGGTTCCATTTAAAGTAATCGAGGGGCCAGCCAATGACGTGCGCATCAAAATCCCTGTTACAGGGAAAGAATACTCTCCGCAAGAGATCAGCGCGATGATATTGGGCAAGCTCAAAACTGATGCTGAAGCATATTTGGGGCAGGCAGTCACACAAGCAGTTATCACCGTCCCCGCGTATTTCAACGACAGCCAACGCCAGGCGACAAAAGACGCCGGCAAGATCGCTGGATTGGAAGTCTTGCGTATTATCAATGAACCAACGGCTTCCGCTCTGACCTATGGTCTCGATAAGAAAAAGAACGAAACCATTTTAGTCTTCGATCTCGGCGGCGGTACGTTTGACGTGTCTGTCCTTGAAGTAGGCGAAGGCGTAATCGAAGTCAAATCCACGAATGGCGATACCCACCTCGGTGGCGATGACTGGGATCAGAAGATCACCAACTGGGCCGCGGATGAATTCAAGAAAGATCAGGGAATTGATTTGCGATCTGACAAACAGGCGCTACAACGTTTGCGCGAAGCCGCAGAAAAAGCCAAAATCGAACTTTCCACAGTCATGGAAACTGAGATCAATCTGCCATATATCACAGCAGATGCAAGCGGACCGAAGCACTTACAAGTGAAACTCACACGTGCCAAATTCGAGCAAATGACCGGCGACTTGCTCGCACGCTGTCGCAAGCCGTTTGAATCCGCGCTCAAAGACGCCAACTTATCTGCAGACAAACTCGACGAAGTGGTATTGGTCGGTGGTTCATCGCGGATGCCGATGGTCCAGGATCTGGTGCGCAGTTTGACGAATGGCAAAGAGCCAAACAAGGGCGTCAATCCAGATGAAGTTGTAGCCATTGGCGCGGCCATTCAAGCCGGTGTGCTCGGCGGCGACGTCAAAGATATTTTATTGCTGGATGTCACTCCCCTTTCACTCGGCGTGGAAACGATGGGCAGTGTAATGACAGTGATGATCGAACGCAACACCACCATTCCTGTTCGCAAAACTGAAACCTACTCCACCGCCGCAGATAACCAGACCGCTGTGGACATTCACGTCTTGCAAGGCGAACGCCCAATGGCGAATGACAACATGAGTCTTGGAAGATTCCGCTTGGATGGTATCCCACCGGCACCGCGCGGAATTCCGCAAGTGGAAGTAACCTTTGATATTGACGCAAACGGCATCCTGCATGTGACCGCGAAGGATAAGGCCACAGGCAAGGAACAGAAGATCACGATCACCGCTTCGACAAATTTGAACAAGAACGACATCGAACGCATGGTGCAGGAAGCGCGTCAGAACGAAGCCGCAGATAAGCAGCGCCGGGAAGTGATCGAGGTGAAAAACACTGCCGATAATCTTGTGTATCAAACCGAAAAGGCATTGCGCGAACTTGGTGATAAAGTTCCTTCTGCAGAACGCGGCTCCATCGAAACTCAGATCAACGATCTGAAGCAAGCCGCACAAGGTGAAGATGTAGCCAACATCAAGAAACACACTGAGACCTTGCAAAACTCCTTCCATGCTTTGAGCCAGCAGTTATACGCGCAGGGTCAGCAACAAACACAGCCGGAAGGCGGCCCATCATCACCTCCGCCGCAGGATGGCGATGTGATCGATGGTGAAGTGAAAGAATAAAAAGATATGTAGACCCTTGGGATTTTGAAAATCCCAAGGGTCTTTTTGTTATACAAGGTACTGCGCAAGCATGTATAATCCCTCCCATGAAAAGATTTACAAAAGTTAATAAACTCTGGTTAATTCCGCTTGCGCTCATGCTTGCCATCGGGCTGTATTATCTCCCGCCGATTAACTCACACCTCGCATGGCGGGTGGAAAGCCTGCGCACAAGGATCGTCTACTTCTTCAAGCCGCCCGCCGAAGCCGTCTTTCAACCCAGCGGAAAAACGGACTTAACCCTTGAAACCCTCATTGCAACGACTCGCGCCGAATACTTGCTGACATTAACCCCGCAGGCGACTTCGACACCCAAGCCTGGTTCTACACCGACGTCAACGATCACACCCACGCCCCTGCCTGCTTCGGTTATCCTGCCGGGAGTGATCTACGTTGACCAGCACAACCGCTGGAATTACTGCGGGCCTGCCAATTTAACAATGGCGCTTAATTTTTGGGGCTGGAAGGGAAATCGTGATGATGTCGCCAAAGTCGTTAAGCCGGGCTCAGGTGATCTCAAAAAGGATTTTATTGAGCGAGGCTTGCCCGATAAAAATGTCATGCCGTATGAACTCGTGGACTTCGTCAACGAGAACACGGAGTATCGCGCCCTCATGCGCTATGGCGGCGAAGAAGGGCTCGTCAAACGTTTGATCGCGGCTGGTTTTCCCGTAATAGCGGAAAAAGGATATTACGAACGCGATTACAACGGAAAAATCGACTGGCTCGGACATTATCTTTTCACCACCGGTTATGATAATGCGCGCGGCGGATTTATTGTTCAGGATGCCTATCTCAAACCAGGCAAGGATCTTTTGAGTGAATATACCAACTATCTGGATGGCTGGCGCTCCTTCAATTATCTTTTCATGGTCGTTTATCCCCCAAACCGAGAAGCGGAAGTATTGGAATTGCTCGGTCCTTGGGCAGATGAAAAATGGGCAACCCAGCATGCGCTTGAACTGGCTGAAAAAGAAACCCAATCTCTAAGTGGCAACGATCTGTTCTTTGCATGGTTCAACAAAGGCACAAGCCACGTAGCTTTGCAGCAATATGTGGACGCCGCCATGGCATACGATCAGGCTTTCCGTTTGTATGCAAACTTGAACACAGACCTGGGAAACCGCCCCTTCCGCATGATGTGGTATCAAACTGGACCGTACTTTGCCTACTATTACTCAGCCCGTTATCAGGATGTGATTAATCTGGCAAACACGACATTGAATGACACGATCTCCACCCCCACGCTTGAAGAATCCCTGATCTGGCGCGGACGTGCATATTACCAAATTGGCAACACCAAAAATGCAGTGGA
>DATEDD010000332.1:0-4165 GCA_035286565.1 Anaerolineales bacterium | reverse complement strand
CGCGGAGAAATTGCGCGAAAAACTTCCCTTCGTGGATGTCTTCTCTCCGCCCTCTGACCCTGGCCCATTGATTTCACATCTCACGCAGGGTGAAATCCATTCGATGGAAGACACGGAAACCACCCGCCGCTTCCTGATGATGGATGAAGAGCTCATCCTCCCCGTTGCTGAGCAGGGCAAACTTGTCAGCGCGCATGTGCCAATCGTGTATGGTTGTTCACATGCCTGCACCTTCTGCATCATCCCATCCAAACGCGGCGGTGAGCGTTCGCGTCCCGTTGGCGATATTGTGGCTGAAGTCCGCTCGCTGGCAAGGCAGGGCGTCAAGGAAGTGACTCTGCTCGGTCAGATCGTTGATCGCTATGGCAAGGATATCCCCGGCGGCCCCAACCTCGCAAAGTTACTACGCCTCATCCATGAAGTGGAAGGTATTGAGCGTATCCGCTTCCTGACTTCGCATCCCAATTATTTTGACGATGATCTCATCCAAGCCATCGCCGAACTTCCGCGCGTGATGCCGCACATCGAACTCCCCATTCAAGCGGGCGATGACGAAGTGCTGGTGGACATGAAGCGCGGATATACCCAAGGGCAATACCGCGACCTCGTGGCAAAAATCCGCTCTCAAATCCCTGACTGTTCCATCGCGACTGACATCATCGTCGGATTTCCCGGCGAGACCGAGGAACAGTTCATGGAAACGTATCGCGTCCTCTCCGACCTGAAACTGGATGTGGCGCATTTGGCACGCTACTCCCTTCGAGAGGGAACCGTCGCCACTCGCCGTATGGATGATAACGTCCCCGAAGAAGACAAACTTCGCCGCCTGCACATCCTCGATGATTTGCAGGAAGGCATCCTGGCTGAGATCAACAAAAAATATCTCGGCGAAACCGTGGAAGTTTTGTTCGAGGATAAAGTCAAAAACCGCTGGCGCGGACGCACTCCCACCAACAAAATTGTCTTTGTGGAATCTGAGGATGATTTACGCGGCAAACTCCTCCCCGTCACCGTCACCTGGACGGGGCCGTGGTCCATGCAGGCGCAACTCGTTGGGGTACACTTGCAAAAACAACCGGAATTAATTTCGTTATAAAATATGCGCAGGGACTCGGCGACGCCGTGTCCCTACAAATTTCGGGGGTTATAATTCCTAGCATATGACTCTCACTGAACTCTTCACCACCTTCGCAAACAACCTGCTCCCCATTTTGCTGATCGCAGCAACAGGCTACATTCTCGGTAAAACTCTCACCGTTGACTCGCGCACTATTGGGCGCATCGTCTTTTATATCTTCAGCCCCCTGCTGGTTTTCAATTTGATGGTCACAAGCCAGTTGAATTTTGAAAAAGCCATCACTACCGTCGAGTTCACTGCTGCCGTAATTGCCATCATGGGTGTGCTTGCCTTCATCTTCGGCAAAATCTTTCAACTGGAACGCCCACAATTATTAGCCGTTATTCTCACCGTTGCATTTGGCAACACGGGCAACTATGGACTGCCCTTGGTCAAATTTGCGTTTGGGGATGAGGCGCTGGCAGTCGCATCCATTTTTTATGTGACGACCACCATCCTTTTCAACACCGTTGGTGTGATCATTGCCTCGCTTGGAAATACGGACTTGAAATCCGCTATACTGGGAGTGTTCAAATTGCCGATTGTCTGCGGCGTGATACTGGCTTTATTGGTCAAGGCCACGGGATTCCAGATTCCCGTTTCGCTTTCACGCACGATCGAGATCGCTGCCAGTGGAGCAGTTCCGCTCATGATCATCTTGCTGGGTCTGGAACTGACTAAGATCGAATGGTCACACAGCTTTCGCGCATTGGGCGTGGGTGTGCTTACAAAATTGATCCTTGGCCCAATTGTCGGACTCCTGCTCGCCAGTTTATTCGGACTGCAGGGACACAGCCACCAGGGAAGTGTGATTGAAGCGGCCATGCCCGCCGCAGTGGCTAACACAGTGATTGCCACCGAATATAAACTGGAACCGTCGCTGGTCACAGCCATTGTTTTTCTCGGCACGATCTTGAGTCCACTGACACTTACGCCATTGATCGTATTTTTGTCGAGGTAATGCAGTGTTCAATCCATGCAAATTTTTGTTGAAATTCGTTGCGATCGTGCTAACGCTTGGATTAAGTTCAATGGGCACGCACCAGGTAAAGGGTCAGGGTGGAATCGAGGTGGAGAATCCAAACATGGTAATCAACTTTGGGCAGACGATCACATTTCAAGCGAAGATCAAAACCCCAATCCCCACCCAGCAAGTTTCCCTGCTCTTTCGCAGCCTCAACGAAGATGTAACGCGTGTGGAAACTGTACAAGTGGCGCAGGACGGCTCGGTGAGTTTCACTTATGACACTTCGCTGAATGTTTTCCCGCCCTTCAGTTGGATCGTGTTTTGGTTTCAAGCCACATTGAATGACAACAACACCTACACAAGCGCACCGATCCAATTTCAATACAAGGATGACCGCTTTCCCTGGCGGAATATCACCCGGGCTAATATAACGGTGAATTGGTACGCAGGCGATGATGAATTTGGAGCAGCCGCATTGGATGCCGCCGGCGCGGGCTTGCTCGCCATGAATGAGATTATCCCGATCTCACTGAGCGACCCAATCCATATTTATATTTACTCAAACATCACCGACCTGCAGAATACATTACTGCTGGGCGGCGAGGAGTGGGCGGGCGGGCACGCCAACCCCGAACTTGGTGTATTGCTGGTAGCAGTCTCGCCCGGCGCCGGTCAATCGCGTGAGATGGAAACAAAGATACCGCATGAACTTGCGCATATCATGTTATACCGTTCCCTTGGCGAAAAATATTCAGTCCAACCCGCCTGGCTGATCGAAGGAATCGCTTCGATGGTGGAGCTGTATCCAAACCCGGATTATGCCCGCGCGCTGGATATTGCGAGCAAAAATAATTCATTACTTGTATTTGACGACTTGTGCGCCTCCTTCCCCACCGACGCAGGCTCAGCCTATCTGGCCTATGCCCAATCCCAATCATTCGTTGCTTACATCCGCAATTCCTTTGGCACCTCCGGGTTGGGCAGGTTGACTAATTCCTACAGCGATGGGTTTAACTGCGAATTAGGAGCCACCAACGCGCTCGGTACTCCGCTCAGCCAATTAGATACACGCTGGCGTGAAAGTGTGTTGGGACAAAATAATACAGGCGTTGCCATGCGAAATCTTGCGCCTTTCATACTACTGATGGCATTGGTATTGGTTGTGCCGATCTGGGGCACAATCAACATGCTGCTGCAAAGGAAAAAAGATGGAATCCAACCCAAATGAACAAATCCGTGCGCATATCTGGATAAAGGGTCGCGTGCAAAATGTAGGCTTTCGTGCGTATGTGGAATACAAAGCCTTGCATATCGGCGTCCTCGGCTGGGTACGCAATATTGGGCAGGATACAGTGGAAACAGTCGCAGAAGGGACGCGCATTCAAATTGATGAATTTATTGAGATGGTCAAGCAAGGTCCAAGCGCCTCACACGTGGATGAAGCGCGTATAGAATACGAACCTCTGACGGATCAATTAAGTGGGTTTACTGTGAAGAGAAGTATGTAACGTTCAAACATTTGAACGTTGAACGTTAGGTAAACCCCAACCCGCGCTCTTTCAACGAAACCCATTTTCCCTGCCCGATCACCAAATGGTCGATCACATCTATATCCAATAGTTTTCCCGCCTGCACAATGGCGCGCGTTACAGCCACATCATCGGGGCTGGGAGTGGGGTCACCGCTTGGGTGGTTATGCACAACAATTATCGCCGAGGCATTCGTGCGGATCGCATCCTTGAATAATTCGCCCACCCTTACTTGCGAAGAATTGACCGAGCCTTTATAAACCTCCAAAATCTCCAGCACCCGATTCCTTCTATCCAGCAGGATGATCCGCAAGTGTTCCTGCTCCAAAGCAGACATTTCATACTGTACAAGCGAGGCCGCATCTGCGGGGCTGTTAATGGCAGGTCGCTCTTCAGGCGATTCAAGTGTCAGCCTTCTGCCCAATTCAATGGCAGCCTTGATCTGCGCCGCTTTGGCTTCGCCAATTCCATGCTGGTCTGTCAATTCTGAAAGCGGAGCGCGATGCAAACCTCTTAATCCAATAAATTTTTGCAACAAACGCTGACCCACCT
>DATEDD010000331.1:0-2040 GCA_035286565.1 Anaerolineales bacterium | reverse complement strand
TCGCGCAAATTCAATAATAACTTCATCGTTCCCATCACACCCGCAGAAAAGATAACGTTGTTGGCGTAAACTTTCTCTTGCTTTTTGAAAAATGATGTTGAGTTTTGATAGATAACTTCATAACGTTGACCGTTTAACGTTGAACGTTCAACGTTAATTACTTCAACCTCCGCCCTTACCTTCGCGCCATTCTTCTCTGCAAAATATAAATAATTTTTCGGCAGCGTATTCTTCGCATTGTGATGACACCCCACCATGCATCCGCCGCAGTGCTGACAGCCTGCGCGCTCCGGCCCTTCCCCGCCAAAAAATGGATCGGGCACAGTCACGCCTGCTTCGCCGAAATAAACGCCTACGTCCGTTGCACGGAAAGTGTGCCCCATGCCGCGTTCCTCCGCCATCTCTTTTAACAGCAAATCGGCTTTCCACAATTTGGGATTGCGCGAAACGCCAAGCATTTTCTTTGCAGTTTCATAATGTGGTTTCAAGACCTTGCCCCAATTCACATTTTGATTCCACGCGGGCGTCGCGAAAGTTTCGTCGGCAGGGATTTCAAGCACGTTGGCATAACCGAGGCTTCCACCGCCAACGCCTGCGCCATGCAAAACCATCACGCCCTTGAGAATGCTGATCTGCAAGATCCCATACGCGCGGATGGCTGGCATCCAAACATATCTCCAATATTGCCAGTTGCTTTTTGCGAAGTCAGTGTCATTAAAGCGCTTGCCTTTTTCAAGGACTAAAACAGAATAGCCTTTTTCTGTCAGCCTCATTGCCGAGACACTTCCTCCGAACCCCGAACCAATGATCACATAATCGTAGATTTTTTCGCTCATGGTTTTCCTGTTAACTTGATTTGATGACTGAATGGCTTTGGTGTATAAATCAATAGACAGGCCATACGGTCACGAGGCAGGGTGGGTTATGCAAAGTTGTAAAGTTGGGGATATCGGTTGAAAATATTATGTTACCTTGTTGACAATAGAGGAATATTGAGATTTACAAAACGAGGGAACACGTATCGCCAAGATTCAACTGCATGACCTGACCATCGCCTTTGCCTTTAACCGTGGACTGCCTGCCGATAAATGAGCGGGTCAGCGACGCATCCTTGATCTCACAGTCCGCTTCGAGAATACTCTCTGCTATTTGGCTGTTTTCTATTTTGCAATTTGCACCAATCGAAGCGAACGGCCCAATGGTGGAGTTTATGATTTCAGCAGTTGGGTGGATGAAAGAGGGTTCAATAATATTAACCTGCATGCCTGTGTACCTGTTTACTTGTTTACCTATTTTCTTTAATAGTATCTTATTCGTATCCAGCGTTGCTTCGATTGTGCCGGTATCCAGCCAGGTGCTGATCTTGTTTGTGCGGATTTTTGCTCCGCTTTCGATCATAATGGAAATGGCGTCGGTCAGAAAATATTCATTCTTTAGCATCACGCCGCGGTTCATTTGGTCGTCAATTGCGGCAAGTAATTTTTCAGCGTTTTTAAAGTAGTAACAACCAACTACCACCAGATTGTTATCCTTGCTTTGCGGTTTCTCGATGAAACGCTTCACCCAGCCGTCTGCGCCTTCCTCCGCCACGCCAAAACGACGCGGGTCTTCGACAGGCATGACCCAGGCAACCCCGTCCGACTGCTCATCTGAAAGGAAGGAAAAGTCTGTTTCCATTAGGGTGTCTGAAAAGCAGATGATCAGTGGTCCGCGCAAATATTCGCGGGCAAGCGCAAGCGCGTGGGATTGTCCCTTCATCTCATGCTGTACAACATAATGCGCCTTGAGATTGGGGTAATGTTCTTTAATGAACGCGGGTATCTGTGTCTCACCCAGGTACGGCCCAACAATAAAAATATATTCCGTGTTTTCAGGGCCAGGCAGACTCTTGAACATATCAAGTAAATGCTCAAGGGATGTTTTGCCGGCCACGCTGACGAGCGGCTTGGGCTTGCTCCACGTATGCGGACGCATGCGCGTGCCCCAGCCGGCCATGGGGATGACGATCTTTAGAGATTCATTTGTCATGGTAATTATCCA
>DATEDD010000330.1:0-3761 GCA_035286565.1 Anaerolineales bacterium | reverse complement strand
ACCTTCCCTGCCCGACTTCGCAGCACCGACAACATCTATATCAGATTCGAACTGTAACAGCTTGCGGATGGTTTCACGAGTCTCAGCAATATCGTCTACGATAAGCACTCGAGTCTTTGCTAAAGCCATATTAAATTACTTCCATTCCTGAATAATCATCCATTATTGAGGAGGAACTGTCGTTGTGTCGTTCGGTAAAAATGGTGCAGTAAATGGAATTGTATTATTACTGCCATCGCCAAACGCAGGCTGCATTGCATATGGAAGTTTTGCAGGAACAGGGATATTGTACTGGCTGAGCAGGAATTGCAAGGTGGCAGCTTCGGTTGCCTGGCGGGCTTGATCGGTGGGATTCCTCAAAGTCATCGAAATCCTGGCATTCGTATATATTAAATAGGTAAGTGTAATGGAGTCTTGCGGTGAAACGATCAGTGTGATGATGTCAGGAGCGAGCGTTTGTTGCGGTGAAGCCTGCGGATCAGTTGGAGCCGCGTCTGCCACAAGCGGGAAATTGCCCAGTTTCATTACAACCACATCCTGAAGCAACATCTGACAGGTCTCTCTGGGTCGCTGCGCCTCAGATGGAACCAGATAAAACGGCTTTTGGTATGACGGATCCAATTCCGACCTGCCTTGCGGAGTACCAGAAGCGCTTGCGCCAAGCGAAAGAACCGGCAAAGCATCCGGCACAAAACCAGTGTCTGTCAAAGAACCGGTCAGGTTGGGCAAAACCGTTTGAAAGGCGGGGTCTACATCTACGAAAAGGAAACATCCGTTAATATTTACGTGCGCCCCGTCATTAATTGCCCACGCCGATGAAGCCAGGCGGCTGGTCGGTATGGACATTGCGGTCATCCCCGGCGGAATCAGCGAGGCCCACTGCGGCCCGGAGATAGGAACCGCCAGCGATGCGTCAAGGATTAATGCCTCTGTGATCGGCACGCCCTGATCAAGAGGGTATTTTGCCACTTTATTGCTTGTCAATGCGGATAGTTCGTCTCGCGTATACATGACAGCGATAACTTTCTCTTGAGGAATACTCATGGTGGCAAGTACTGCCTCTGTAATTGCGCCTCCCTGTGGAATATTTTGAGCGGCGTAATACACGTCAACATATACAGGTTGATCTGGCTGTTGTTGTGAAAGTAAAAATTGGCGGATAGCGACAAAACCCACCGCCAGACCAATGATGATGACAAGAATAACTAGAATTAGAGTTCGGCCTCGTCTCATATTTCTCTCCTTACATTGAATTCGATATTATCTGAATATATAAAACATATTCATTATACAAGAAAAATGGTCAAAACATACCGCGGCAACCAAAGAAACTCTGGGAACAAGCTACAATATTGTTAGGTAGCGAAACAGCAAAGGGATGCTTAGTTCTTTGCTTGAACTGTAAAAGATATCCTGGTTCCCGAACCGGCAAGGCTGTCAACCTCAAATTTCCCGCCCAGCATCTCTGCCCGCTCCTGTATAAGTTTTAATCCCAAATTTGTTGACTCTTTTAATGTTTCGGAGTCAAATCCCTTGCCATTATCATCCACACTCACCCTAATCAGCTCGGTTCCAAGGTCGATTTGAATTTTGATCATCGTAGCCTGGCTATGACGGGCGGCATTTCCAAGCAATTCCTGCACCGCCCGAAAGATCATCACTTCCAAATAAGGCTTAAAGCGACGTTCAGTGCCAGTCACTGTTAAACTCACATCCAATCCCGTTTGATCTTTAAATGCATCGGTGTATTTTCTGAGAGTGGGAGTCAAGCCCAGATCATCAAGCATCATTGGACGCAATTCAAAAATAAAATTACGTACTTTCTGAAAAGTGCCCATGGCGGAGGTTTTTAGGTTTCCTAATTCTTCCTTCGCTTGCACAGGGTCAATATCCAAAAGGCGCATTGCAATTTCAGTCTGCAAAATAAAATTGGATAGAGCCTGGGCAGGTCCATCATGCATCTGGCGGGATAAGCGTTGGCGCTCCGCCTCCTGCGCATTAACAATCATTTCGATTCCAGCCATCTGGCTTTTACCGCCTTCAGAAGCGGCGGATGAAATCCCTGATTCACTCGTTCCTGAAACGGCTTTTTCCAAAACTGCCGCATATTTTTCAAGATGCGTTTTGTCATTTTGAAGCTTCTCTAACTGCCCACGCATCACAAAAAGTCTTTGTTGAACATCCAGGGCGGAATCGTATCCCATTTTAAGTTCCTCAATTGGCACGCCTTGTTTTTGCACCTGTTGAAGATGTGAGGAAATCGCCGCATTACGCTTCGTTATCTTGGAAAGTTCGCCCTGGCTCTGTTCAGTCATCAAAATGACCTCGCGCAGGGCACGTTGGGTTTCTTTCAATTCCTTCTGGTAATCCATTCCTTCTGTTTCACTCATAAAATCACTCCTGAGGGCGAAGATCGGCGGCTTTTAGTGTCACCCAACCTCACTTCGAGGTAAATACAACTGCCTAAGTACCATCGGCACGGCGCGTCCCTGCCATTCTATCTTTCACCCAAAGTTTCAGCTCGCTGTGGTTTAAAAACTTTATTTGCAAAAACAAACTTTTCTTAGGTCATTTTTTTAATGCGCTCCTATTTTAACCCATTAAGGGCTTTTCCACAGATAGACTACCATTTTTTGCCGTCCAAGTTTCAAGGGGACCTCACCATTCGTTGAAAAGACTTGCTCGAGCCCTTCAGACAAGAGGGGGTAAAACTCGGGAAATGCGATCAAAAAATCCGCACCTTTCTCATCTAAAAATATGGCGAGCTGCGGTTCGTCGCGAATGAAAGGAATAACCTCTGGTGAGATCAAACCTGCCAGGTCTATCAATTCATGGTTATCAAAATATCCCAATGCGCCAATATCATGCGCGGCGATGATCGATTCGGCAGGCAGGTTTTCAGCGACCCATTTTGCGGTGACTACCATTTCACCTTCGATCACTGCCACATCCTGTGCAAAGGAATTCGCGCCCAGGAAAATAAACCCTAAAGTGAGCATGGCAATACTTCCCCGCCAGATTGTTTGCGCCACCCAATGATAGCGAGAGAATATTTTCCGCCCATCAAAATCAGCAAATGCCAGCAAACCAAAGATAAAAAATATGGGCATGGCGGGCATGAGGTATCGTCCATGTTGATAGACCGGTAGGCGCGAAATATAAAGCCAAAGGTATCCCGCGCACCAGATCAGTGCGGACAGGCTTCCCCACCTACGACCTTTGATTGACCTTATCAACCAGCTCAATACACCTGGTATCAGCACGAGGCTTGGGCCAACGAGTAGTTGCAAAGACAGTTGCCCAAGGCGGTCGGATATGGGAATCATTTGCCAGCTTACGTACTCAGCTTGTTTTGCGTAAAAAGTATTTGGCATGGGCGTGCCACCGATTGCAAGGTTAAATAGTAAATACAAACCAAAAATCGGGACAAATCCAAGAGAATAGCGCATCATGGCATTCAAGCGAGAGCGTGTGCTCTGCTCGACGAAGAATATCGTCATCAGTACGGGACCCAGCAGGGTCAAACCGTCGGGGCGCACCCAGACCGACAGACCAGTGAGCAGGCCCAAGGTCAAGTAGCGAGGCGAGTTCGTCATCAACAAAACCAGAATGGTTGTGACGATCAATCCATGCAGTAAAGTTTCCATACCAGACATCCCAGCCCAAACGAGATGCCATTCAAAGGCAATGAATATTCCAACCCAGGGAAAACGAGGCTGATAAGAATTTACAAGTCTGCGGACTGTCCATTCACATAAAAC
>DATEDD010000329.1:0-3375 GCA_035286565.1 Anaerolineales bacterium | reverse complement strand
ACGTGAAATCCCCGAAGAAGCGCGCGAGCATTACAAAAAGGCACGTCAGGAAATGCGCGAGGCCATCAAAGGCTTGTTACCCGAAGGCTTTCTCGAACACCGCCACGCTGCACGCAAAGAGATGATGCTGGCTGTACGCAGCATGCTCGATGCGGCGATTGAAAAGATGGAAGAAAAAGCGTAACAAGGTTCAAAACCTTTTCACCACGAAGGGCACAAAGGAACACGAAATTGTTTTAAAGGCTTCCTTTGTGACCCTTTGTGTACTTAGTGGTTAAATCAATTTCAGTTTTAATTTCTGCCCCTTCCCCCAAACAGTACCCACAATAACGTCGCGCCTGCGGCTCCAAGCAAGCCTCCCCCAAGTTGACTATTTCCACTGCTTAATAACATCGCTCCGCCCACCAGAAATGCGGCAAATATGATTCCGCCTGTCAGACGGTCAACCGAGCGCCCCAGCGTGCGGACTTCGCGTGTCACTTGCGGCGTTTGCACCACCAGCCCGCCTGATTCCACCTGCGCAAGGACACGGCTGGCTTGAGATGGCAAAGCGATAAATGCCTGCAGGACATCGCCAACTTGCTTGAGAATATTATCCAAATTAAAAGCAGATGAGGCTTCTTCTTCTACAAGTTTGCGCGCGTACGGAGAAAGTTGTTCCCATAAATTAAAGTTTTGGTCAAGGCCTGTGCACATCCCTGAAAGGATTGCCACGGTACGCACCAACATCAGCAGGTCATTCGGCACCTGAAAAGGCGTCTCCACCATCACATCCCGCACACGATGGCCGATGTCGCGCACTTCGCTTGGGCGCACATTCCGCAACTCACTCATTGACATGCCCCAGAAGCGGTCAAACACGGCGGCGGAGGCTTGCTCCAATGCCTGCAAGTCTGCGCCGGGCAATAAAAACCCCAGCGTTTTATATGATTTGATCAAACGCGCTGCATCGCGTGTGCCAATCGCGATCACAGTTTCACGCAAACCCATGCGGAGATTCTCAGGCACATGCCCCACCATGCCAAAATCCACGAAGGTCAATTGCCAGCGCACAGACTTGCGTTTGCTTCCTTTTGTTGGCGGCAACGGGGTAATAAATAAATTCCCCGGATGCGGGTCAGCATGAAAGAAACCATCTTCGAAAATTTGTTTGAGATAGGTATCCGATAGTTTACGTGCCACTTCATTGCGGTCAACACCCGCAGCAGTGATGGCATCGTAATCGGTGATCTTGATCGCGAATACATCTTCAAGCGTGAGCACGCACAACGTGGATAAACTTCTCACAATACGCGGCACATTCACCAATTTATCGCCCTTGAAATTTTCAAAAAATACTTCAGCGTTATCAGCTTCTTGTTTATAGTCAATCTCTTCATAAACGGTCGCTGTGAATTCGCGCAACAACGCGGGCACATTGGCATGTTCGCGCACGGGGCGGTAATGCATCAGCCAGTTACCAACCCGCTGTAACGCTGACAGGTCAACGGTCACGATGGATGCGATGTTTGGTCGCTGAACTTTTACGACGACGTTAAGAAAATCCGCATCTCGCTCCGCGTCTTCCCGTAATCTGGCTCTGTGCACCTGCCCCAGGGACGCCGCTGCGAGAGGGGTCTCATCAAACCATTCAAATTTTTCTGCCAACGATGCGCCAAGTTCCTGCTCAGCCAGTTGACGTATATCTGCAAAAGTTTCAGCAGGGACTTCATCCTGCAAGTCAGCGAGAGTGTCGGTGATCTCGGGCGGAAGCACATCGAGGCGTGAAGAAAGGAACTGTCCGACCTTGATCATCACACCGCCCATGCGCAATGCCAACGCGCGAAAGCGCATTGCCTCACGGCGAAACCGTTCGGGGCGCGTGCGTTTTGCAAGTTGACGAAAGCCGATCTTGCGAACGACCAATTCCCAATAGATAACGCGGACGATGACACCGATGAAAAAAGTGAGAATGCGGAGATATCGGCCGCGTAGATGAGGTGTTTTCATTCAGGCTCCAATGTTGGTGATGATTGGATTGTATCACTCGCAGGCAAACAAAAAAGGCACCCGATGAGCGCTTCAGACTCAACACATCTCATCCAGTTTGAAATTGAAATAATTAGTTCATCGGTCACAAGTTAAGGTAGCATTGCATCTGTCAAGATAGGAATCAGTTCCAGCGGCGAAGGATGTGCGGATTTGCGTTTGCGTTTGACGATGCCGAACAGTTTAGTGTTTGAGGCCAGGTAAGTGACGACATCATCAGCCTGCCCGTGATTATGTGCCTGTGTAAAGAAATAAAGACTGCGATATACCATTTCCATAGAGATGGCTGCAAACGGCTGATTGAGTGCTTCGGCAACACTGTCAGTAAGATCGACCAAAACCGCATAGAGCAACCAGGTTGCCCAGACTTGAATCTCGACCGCGTTTTGAGCGCCGCACCAAAAATAAGCGAGACCTAACAAACGCTTGACGATAGCATACGCATCTTCAATGCGCCAGCGTTGCCAATACAAGGCGACCAGATAGGCGGCGGGTAGACGTGCGGCATCCAACTCATTGCTCAAATAACGATACCATGTACCGAGGTATAAAACTTCCACCAAACGCACTAACTGGCGATTATCTTCTGGACCAATCCAAACCAAAGAATCACGGACTGTTGTTGTTTTTATCAGCGAACGTTCAAAGGCGTAGACGAGATTGCTTTTTGCCCGTGTAATGAACTTGACCTGTGCTTGCGTCAATTGGGCAAAAATCTCGAAATTGATGTAGCCCATATCGAAAATAAGTAGAGAATTGGTCTTCAAAACAGCCAAAATCTCCGGCCAGAAGCGTTGATCGTGGGCTTTGGGGTCGGATTCGTACCAAATCTGGGACGGAAGTCGGGAACACAGGTTCAGCAAGCCCGTTACAGGCGCTTTGAGGTAGACCAGCAGGTCAGGGCGCGGCAGTCCATTTACAACCACATCAAACAACCTGCGGTAGGCCAGTTAATCCCGCTCGCCCAGATTTCCCATGTGATGCAGGGCGCGCGCAAAGATATGCGCGTCTTCATATATACTTCTGTCGAGAATGGCGGAACGAGAATCGCGGGCGGCTTCGAGGTACTAATCTGCGCGATGCCCTAAAAAGAAGATCTGCAAATGGAAAGACCAGGCATGCATATCCCCGTAAAAATCGGAAAGGTATGGGTTATCAGCCACAGACTCAAACCCAGTCCACCAGCCGAGGCGGGCACCAATGCGCTCCGTCAGAGCGGTCTTCCCTGCGCCGATATTGCCTGCCACCAAAATCAAATGCTTCGCCATAAGGTTTTTATTTTATCATGTATAAGTTTGCCAGCAGAGAATTGTTGTGTACTTACAGTCATGAGAACAAGAATCCTTA
>DATEDD010000328.1:0-2532 GCA_035286565.1 Anaerolineales bacterium | reverse complement strand
AGTGCAAGTTGGGTTGGTGGAAGGAAATTCAACTTTCTCCATCGTTCGCGCCGACCCGAATTCCACTCGCGGCTGGCGCTCGCGGTATTACGGGCACAAAGAGCCGGCTATTTCTGCGATGCTTGCGACCAATCAATCTGAGGCGTGTTTCTGGACATTCTTTGGATTCGAATCCGATTCAATTGAGTTAATGGGGGATGTTTTACGAATTAATTCTTTCGAGATAAATCTTAAGACGGTGGACGATAGACCTTAGACGATGGTCTACCGTCCACCGTCTCCTTAATCCAATCTTTGCAAAATATGACTGACTGCAGTGGATGCTGGCCCGCCAAGTGACTGGATGAGTCCGACCTTTGCGTTTGGAATTTGATTCGCTTCAGCCTGACCACGAAGCTGGATGACTGCTTCGACGGCTTGATACACGCCTGATGCGCCTCCGGGGAATCCACGCGCTTTCATGCCGCCCATTGTTGCGCAGGGGATTTTTCCCTTGAGGCTTATCTCGCCGTCCTCGGCGAGTTTCCAACCGCGGCCTTTAATTGCAAATCCAACTGCTTCAAGTGACAATGCGGCATAGATGCTGAACGCATCGTGATATTCAAAGAAACTCACCTGGTCTAAAACGATCCCCGCTTGCTTCATGGCCTTGCCTGCTGAAATTTGTGCAGTGTCAAAATACAGCATATCTTTGCGATCATGTAACGCCAGCGTGTCAGACGATGCGGCCGAGCCGGCGATCTTCACGGGCTGATTCTGCCAGTTTAACGGGAGCAGGTCCCGGCGAGTCAGAACGAGCGCGGCAGCGCCATCTGCATTGGGGGCCATGTCGAACATATTGATCGGGTCGCTGACCATTTCTGCTTTGGCATAAGTCTCGGCTTTGATAGCTTTGCGGAACATGGCATTTTTATTTGCAACGCCGTTTGTATGAGCAGTGAGCGCGAAACCAGCAAACCCATTTGCAGGGACATCATTCTCGTGCATGTAACGCATCATCAACAGCGCGGCTTGCGCAGCGGCCGTCATACCTTGAACCGCTTCAAAATCTGAATCGCTGGTGGTGCTAAGAGCCTCTTCCACTTCCGAACCAATTTTATCTGTAAACTTTTCAACGCCAACTACCAATGCCACATCCACCATTTCGCTTGCGATGGCAAGATAACCCTGACGCAACGCCGCGCCGCCCGAAGCGCCCGCGGCTTCAACGGTGATGGCTTCGATGCCGGTCAGACCTGCATAGTCCGCGATGAGCGCGCCGAGGTGAGCCTGATTGGAAAGATTCGGCGCCAGCATATTGCCGACGAATAGTGCCTGCGGCTTGAGTCCTCTGCTATCTTTGAGCGCGGCTTGAATGGCATCCAAAGTGAGATCACGCAAACTGATATCCCAATGTTCGCCGACGGGGGTTTGTCCGATACCTGCGATAACGATGTCTGTCATTTTTCCTCAATTTATCCACGCTTACGAGGACTGCGTTCAAACAGTCTTAATGCTTGCGCCGCTTTGGGTTTTTGTAAATTCAAACGATTTAAAATATTTGTCTTGATGGGTCTTTTCTCATCCCAAAAAATCATGGATGAAAAGAAATCCAGCACATTTTGAGATAACAACATATATAAAATTTTTCGTGCTTCTGCTTCTGTATCAAAGCTCAGGAAGTAAACTGTGTCATCAAATACGGCAGGTTTATTCCGTAATTCTCCAACAAGTTTGAATTCCAGTTTTTTATATAGCCCGCAAATTGCGATTTTATATGGTGAGAATGTATAAGGCCCGACTCCAAAGATGGAGAAACGCGGGTTGTTGCTGTAAATTCTGCTTTTTCGATTATCTAAAAGTTCGGCATGATTCTCCAAATACTTCCATGTTTTGGGTGCAAGTTGTTTGATTGTGTTCGTCGGTTCGCCAACAACTTTTTGGGTGACAATCATGAAACGATTCGTTGTGTTAATTCGGTTGTTGGCAACATCCGAACCTTTTAGCAATGGATAGACATAAACAGGCTCAATATCCACTTTTTCACCCAGTCCATTTACGAGAAGTCCATCCTGTTCCTTTAGTTCCATCACTTCCGAACAATCATGCTTTATTCCCGAACGCCATTTCATTTCGCTAACGCCATACAGATTGCTGAATTTTTCAAATGTATCCAAATCTCGAATCGTCAATCCATTTCTATGCCCAACTCGCTGATGTTTTTTTGAGTCAAGGCTTTCGTAAATATCGTAATCGTAGTTGCGTGAATTTTCGTCAAATTCGCAAAACAATAAACATGCTTCCACAGACGCGTTAAAATATTTTTTTGCGTCAATTGTGTAAACAGCAGAATGGAATACGCCTGCGCGGCTTGTTTGAAGGTGGTGCAAAAACTTCCTGGCAACAGAAGTCTTGCACAACATCGCGAGATAACCTTTTCGGTTTTTCAGCCAATCCCCAACTTGAATTAACATCCATTCCGAAATATCGAAATTGCTTTTGCCTGTCATTGCGTCAAAGCCGTCGTGATTCTGGAAATTATTTTTTGCAGGG
>DATEDD010000327.1:0-4364 GCA_035286565.1 Anaerolineales bacterium | reverse complement strand
AAATCTGGTTAATGGATCGTGACGGAAATAATCAGCACAGAATTCAAAACGCCTCAGGCTGGGATCCGACCTAGTCACCCGATGGAAAAACCATTTTGTTCGCTTCTGATATGGAAGGTGGGATTCAATTGTTCAGCATCCGCAGGGATGGAAGCGAATTGAAAAAGATCAGCAGTCTGCCCGCCATGCGCGGACGAAGCGATTGGTCGCCTGATGGTCAATTTATCGTGACATATTCAGGTCAATCGTGGAATCGGGATGTCTACCTCATGAACGCCGACGGGTCGAATGCACACATGCTTTCTCCAACCGGTGGAAATTCGCAAGGCCCATCCTTTTCACCGGATAGTCAATGGGTGGCATTCACCTCCTATTTTGATAATTACGGCGACGACCATGGATGCGAAATCTACATCATGCGTGTGGATGGCACAGACCCTTCGACAAGCTCAGGGCAGGCTCTGCGCCGTTTAACGAATAATGATTATTGTGATTACCAACCGAGATGGGGTCCGTAATAGTCTGTCATTGCGAGGGCGTTCTTGTTTTTGCCCGAAGCAATCCCCTAAGCGCTAACGAGATTGCTTCGCCGCCAAAGTACAAAGGCGGCGGCTCGCAATGACATAAATCGAAAGGAGAATTCAATGGATATTAAAGGTAGAGTCGTTATCGTCACGGGCGCTTCATCCGGGATCGGTGAAGCCACCGCCCGTGAATTTGGACGGCAGGGTGCAAGGGTAGTGCTCGCCGCCCGCCGCGTAGACAAATTGCAAGCCCTTGCGCAAGAGATTAAAGGGATGGGCTCGGGCGCAGAGACTTTGGTTGTACAAGCCGACCTCTCCAAACTTGAAGATATTCAATCCCTGGTTGTGCAAACGCTTGAGAAATTCGGGCGTATTGATATATTAGTCAACAACGCCGGCTTTGGCCGTTTGGATTGGCTGGAGAATCTGGATCCTGTCAAGGATATTCAGGCGCAAATGGACGTAAACGTGATGGGCGTCATCCAAACCACGCGGCAGGTTTTACCGCTGATGATTAAACAACGCTCAGGCAGTATCATCAACATGTGTTCGATGGCGGGGTTGGTTGGCACGCCGACTTATACGATCTATGCCGCCTCCAAACATGCGGTGCATGGATTCTCCGAGGCTTTGCGCCGCGAGGTCAAACCCTGGGGGATTGACGTTTCGCTCATCTATCCCGGTGGGGTTGTGACCGAGTTTACCCAGCACGCCGGCATCAAACGCAAGACCAAAGCCGCAACGCCAAAGTTCATGCTGCTCACAGCGGAGCAAGTTGGCAGTGCCGTTGTAAAATTGGTGCGCCGTCCGCGCCGCATGTGGATCATTCCCTGGTTGTGGAGCGTGACGGCTTTCTTGAATAAACTCATGCCTGGCTTTGTGGATTACACCACCATCACCCGCTTTACCATACCTGAGCGTGAAGATGAGTTGAATGCAAAATAATTTAATTCGTCATTGCGAGGGCGCTCTTGTTCTTTGCCCGACACTTGCGCCGTACGCCAGTGCGGTGAGCAATCCCCTCGCTTGTATGGAGATTGCTTCGTCGGGAAGTGCGCCCTCCTCGCAATGACGAGACAATTAAGTTGCCCTCAAATCCTTCAAATTTAATTGATAGCCAATCCGTCCGTTATATTCATTCACTTCATAAGTGAATAAAATATCCACGCGCGGCGGCATATTTTTGTGCCAATCACCGAGCCTGAAGCCGATAGCATCATGCGAGAATTTTTTATCATCTTCCAGCGCTAACTTCAAATGTTTGGCATCCGCGCCCACGGTGCGTGAACTTTTGACCTTTACATTGCGGGCCACGAATACGGCATTGCGATTTCCATAGCCTGTTGGCTCAAGATAACGCAGGCATTTATCATACAAGTCAGGACGCATCTCCACCAGAGAGACTTCCGCATCCGCCGTGAAGGTGGGCCTGAGATCTTCGTTCGACAACTTTTCCTTCGCGATGGCTTTTAACCGCGCTGCCAACGCTGATAGATTTTCATTCCTGACTGTGAACCCCGCCGCCGCGGCATGACCTCCGTGACGAACGAGCAGCTCTGCGCATTGATCGAGCGCATCAGTGATATGGAATTCTGGAATGGAACGGCATGAGCCGCGTGTTTCCTGCGCGCCTTTGGATGCGACGATGGCAGGGCGGTAGTATTTCTCCGTCAGGCGTGAAGCCGCCAGTCCAACGACACCCGCATTAAAGTCCTCATGCGCGGCAAAAAGCAGATAGGCATGCGGGTCTTCATTCATCACCATCTCTTCGGCTTGTTTTTGCATATCGCGTGTAATGTGTTGACGTTCACGGTTTTGCATATCGAGCATTTGAGCGAGTTCACCTGCGCGAAATACATCCGTGGTGGTTAATAATTCAAATGCCGCGAGCGCTTCCTTTAATCTGCCAGCCGCGTTCAAGCGTGGACCGAGGGTGAATCCAATATGCCCGGCGTTGACCTTTGCTAGCACAAGTTCAGAAACAGCCGCCAGCGAGAATAATCCCTGGCGTGTGGTCTGCTGCATTTGCCTGAGACCTTTCCGCACCAGCGCACGATTCTCACCGACCAGCGGAGCGAGGTCTGCGACGGTGCCGAGGGCGACGAGGTCAAGTAAATTATTTAGAATTCGACCATGGACTGTGGACGGTTGACCATCGTCCGTTGTCTGACGTCCATTGTCAAATAATGCTTCCGCTATTTTGAAGGCAATGCCAACCCCAGCCAGGTCTTTATCGGGATAAATATCGCCTTGTTGTTTGGGGTTGATCACTGCGAGAGCGGGGGGCAGGTTTTCACCATCGGGGTGATGGTGGTCGCTGATAATGAGGTCCAGTCCGATCGTGCGAGCATGAAGTGCTTCCGATGGCGAGCGGATGCCGCAATCCACAGTAATGACCAGATTCACGCCATCGGCTTTGAGTTCATCCAATGCGTTGTTATTTAATCCGTAACCTTCTTCAAAGCGGTTGGGGATATAACCGCGCACATCTGCATTTAAGATTTTCAAACTTTCTACCAGTAATGCTGTGGCTGTGACCCCGTCGACATCATAATCGCCGTAAATGGCGATGGGTTCATGATTTTGGATCGCAAATTGAATGCGCGTGACTGCCTCGCGCATGCCGGTCATTTGAAATGGATCGGTGTTGAAGTCCGGTTTGGCGTTTAGATAGGCGCGCGCGTCCGCATCGCTGGCATAGCCGCGGTTGAAGAGGATCTGCCGCAAAACGGGCGGGAATGCCGAAAGAGCAGAATCAGCTTCGGGCGTGATCTGAGGCGGGATGATCCAGCGTTTGTGATCCAGTGAGTCAGGTGTCATATAAAGAATGAGTATAAACGTTCCGTCCATCACGTGGAAGGGTGTTGTATAATTTGATCATTCCAAAAGGAGTTAATGATGAAGCCACTGGCATCTGACGAAAAAATCGCCCTGGTGATGGTTTACACTCCCAATATGCTGGTGCGTGGAGAGGTTATCGTTAAGGAAAGTTTGCGGGTCAGCATCTGGCTTCGTACGCAGGGCATTCGAAATTATGTCCATATCCTCGAACCGCAGATCATTTTATTTGGCGGCGCGTCTCCCAAGACTCTTCAGTATTCAGAGATTTTTGTGCCGATTGAAAAGGTGCTGGCTTTTCATCTTGCGCCACCCGCCCATGAGCCGCTGGATTATGATGAAGATGAGACCAACCGTATGATGCAGGCGGTGGATTTGGTGGTGGGCACATTTTTAATGAAGGCGAAACTGCGCATCTCAACCCAGACGGATGTGGCCACGAACCTGGATATTTCGAGCACTGCGTGGATGTCCATTTATGATGCCGCGGTCAGCAACCCGTATCTCCCGCAATTCAGTGCGCAGGCGCCAATGCTTTTGGTAAACCCGGGCGGAGTCAGTATTGGATTGGCGTAGAAGTCTTTGCTCAAATGGAAATTACACTTACAACTCCCGCTTTGTTATTCCCGACAGTTTCATTATAGATGGTGTGTACGCACACCTGCCCTGGCGGGCGGTGCCAGGGAAACATGTCAGGCAAGTTGCTCCTTGCGCCGTCACTTCGACAGGCTCAGTATAGGTTTCACTCATTCGCACAGATAAACCCCTAACTCGGACGAGCCGAAACCAAAAAGGATTTGAACCACTGAGACACGGAGACACTGAGAAAAACAAAGAAAAAAAACTCTGTGACTCTGTGTCTCCGGTTGTTAGCAAAATTCTTGTTTTTTGTGCAAGAATTTCACTTGTAAGGTACTATCCTCAAACCTATCATCTTTTATGATCATATTTCGGGAAACCCTATCGACGACATTTATTGTTAAGGAAAATTCATGAGAAGCA
>DATEDD010000326.1:0-4430 GCA_035286565.1 Anaerolineales bacterium | reverse complement strand
AAGACTCAATGCGCTGATGCCAATCGCGAGAGCGATGTATGGGAAAAATTTATTTTGCATGGAAGGATTGTACCCCGATGTTGATGACGGAGTAGGTGTCAGAGAGATAATGGTACCGCGACACGCTTTGCGATGTCGCATTGTTGAATATGGCGCGAGTTAAATCTCGCGATACGAATTAACATCGTCAGCTGTGCGCGATGGAGATTCTTTCAAGGGTGGGCAAAAGCTCATTAAGATTTCGCAGGCTAAAGTTAGGTTTGATGCGGCGTATGTCTTCATCCTTGAATTGCGCGCGGCGCGTGATCCAGATCGTTGGCATGTTCAATTTTTTTGCGCCGTCAATATCCGCTTCGAGGCTGTCGCCGATCATAACCGCTTCGTTAGGCAGGATTTGCCAATGGGCGAGGGCAATCTCAAATGCGCGCGGATGGGGCTTGCGGTAAAAACATGCGGCGGAGGTGAGCACAAAATCAAAGTATGAACGAATGCCAAAATTTTCGATGAGTTCCTGCACATCCTTATCATCCCCTGCGTTGGAAAAAATGCCAAGCCTGTAATTTTTGGATTTTAATTTTTGAAGAGTGACGACTGTATCATCCTCAAGCTGCCAGTTGGTTTGCGTGACGGAGTACATCGCATCCAGCGCGGACCTGAGAACTGGTTCGGCCACTTCGGCATCCCCCAACTCTTTGAGCAGTTCGCGTAAAACGAAGTGATAGGCGGTTTCCTGAAAATCCTTATCGCGTTGTTCATGATATTCTTGCAGGCGCGCGCGAAAGATCTTTGGATTCAGTTTGATGTTTTGTTCAAGTAACTTTTCACCAAGCGCAAGATCGGCGCGTTCCAAAATCAGATCCCACTCTTCGCCGGCGTGCATAAGCGTGCCGCCAAGATCAAACAAAATGTGGCGAATCGGAGTGGTGTTCATTAACTTTGGTATACCTCCTCTGCCGATTTGAGTAAAGGGGAATTTTGTGGGATAGCGCTGTTGAAATTACGCCGCGCCTTTAAGGTAGATTCCGGTTGGGTCGAGTTCTTCGCGCAAAATCTTAAGTTCCTTTTTTGAAACCGGTATCGTGACCTTAACCTGCTCTGCAACTTTCAGATCCCAACCAGTGTTGGTTTTGGCTTCTTCAACAGTCTTTCCGGGATGCAGGGCAGTCAGGATCATTTCGCCAGTTTTATCGGGTTCCAGCATCCCAATATCGGTTACAACGCCAGCCATGCCGCCGCCGCGCAAACCCGCCATGGCGCGGTCACTGCCTCCGCTGATATAGCCGGCGGAGGTCATGAATTCCACTTTTTCAGGGAAGCGTCGTTTTTGGTGCGGGGTCATGATGTAACAGCGGGTTGCCCACGCGGCAATTTCCTGCGAGCCGCCCGAACCCGGCAAACGGACTTTGGGGTGATCGTATCCGCCAATGACCGTTGCATTGATGTTGCCGTAACGGTCAATTTGCGCGCCGCCCATGAAGCCCACATCCACGTTGCCGCGCTGAAGGTAGTTGGCGAATATATCGTACATGCTCACCACCGAAAGCGCCCCGCTCACGAGAGTTGGGTCACCAATGGAGAGGGGCAGGCGTTCAGGCTCGGCGCCGATGACACCGGCTTCGTAGATCATCACCAGATTGGGCGCGTGTGTCCGCTTGGCGAGGTTACAAGCCAGGTTGGGCTGTCCCACGCCGACAAATACCACATCGTCATCTTTGAGCAAACGCGCGGCATTGACGATCATCAATTCGGCGGAGGAATATTTAATTTCGGTCATGGATTCTCCTGTATTAAAAAATTGGAGTCAGGGAGCTTGCTCCCTAAAGCCTCTCCAGCAAGCTGTCGAACTCCAGAGTCTCTTT
Source organism: Anaerolineales bacterium (assembly GCA_035286565.1). Classification (GTDB taxonomy): domain Bacteria; phylum Chloroflexota; class Anaerolineae; order Anaerolineales; family Villigracilaceae; genus Villigracilis. Next base: position 2,571 of record DATEDD010000326.1, on the reverse strand, counting down.
AAGAAATGATTGCATGATCTCGAATACTTCCTGTGGACGTTCCAGCGGCAGGATGTGCGTGGATTTTTGCATTGTTTCAATTTGTATTTTTGGATTTTTCTTTTTCACCCGTTTCGCTGTATTTTCCAAAAATGTATCCGTCTCTGCGCTGCGGATGATCAGGGTGGGTACTTCGAGTGTGGGAAGTCCGCGCCAGAGATCGAAGTCGTGCAAGCCTGTCAGGTAGATGTGGCTTTCCCATGCAGGGGAGTATGCCAGTTTAAAGCCGCCGCCATCTATTGGCTTGGTAATACCTGCAATGTAAGCGCGCAGATTTTCATCACTCATGTATCTGAAGACATCGCGAGTGCGGTATCCGCGAAATACCATCTCCAAATCGTCAAATGTGTTCCTGCGTTTCAATGCGCCTGATATTTTTGGGTGGACTTTATTTCCCAATCCGATCGCGCGGATAAGATTCCACATCACCAAAAATGACGGCACAAAAAGTACAGGATCAAGCAGGATGATTGCCTGAAATTTCTTTGGATTGCGTAATGCTGCCCGTAGAGTGACAATGCTTCCAATGGAATGACCCACTCCAATAACAGGATCAGACTTGCCCTGAGTTTTATCGAAAGGTTGGTGGTCAGTAAGGAAGCTCAGCAAGTCATCAGAGAACGGGTGCCAGTCGTAGATGTCTTCCAGTTTTGAATCAGGCCAGAGCGGACGAAGCGTCATTCCGAAGAGATGATATTCAGTTTTTAATAGTTCAAACAATAGCTTGTAACATTCAGGCGGATAGCCGTTGGCGTGAAGGAAATGCAATGGAGCGCCCTTGCCGCCGTAATCAAAGTGAGGAATTGTTTGCACGCATTTACCTGTTTACATTCCTGCCTGTTTGCTAATACTGCCCGTAATTAATTTTTTCGCTATAACGCGCTTTCACTTTCAGTCGCTTGCGGGTTTTCTGGCTGAGTTTTTCCCAATACTCGTCGCGGTCATTCACACCATACACCCATTCATCGAGATATGCTTTTACGCTTTCTTTTGACTCACTGATCTTATCCCACGCGAGATAGAACTCGTTGTCGCGGTCGTAATATCCCTGCGAATAGGATGGGTGACTTGCAAAGGGGACATGGCAGACAGCGCTGACCACAATGCCGGGGATTATCGTGCGGTTCGGGTCTGACCGGATGACTGATTCTTCCACGATTTCTTCTGCCGTCAGGATGACTTCCTTCGCGGCGAAGGCAGCTTCCTTTTGTTCTCCGATGATGCCCCATAACTGCGCATTGCCGTTTTTATCCGCGCGCTGGACGTGGACAATCGCTACATCGGGATTCAATGCAGGCACAACGATGACATCCTTGCCACCATACGGATCAGGGATGCGTTTAATTTGCGGGTTCGATTTTTCGAGATCGGTTGCGCCGGTTTGATTCATCGGCAAAAATGGCAAGCCAGCCGCGCCTGCTTGCAGGCGCGTGATCATACCGAAGTGGGAATATTCCTCCCATTCCAAGTCACCTCGTTCAATGGCAGAACGGACGATACGGAGCGACCCGACACCGGGATTTCCCATGTAGGAAAAGATAATTTTCCTGGCGCATCCCGCCGCCACCATTTGATCATAGATCAGATCAGGCGTGGCGCGCGCGAGGGTTAGGTTTTTTCTGCCCTGACGGATGATCTCATGTCCCGCCGCAAATGGGATGAGATGCGTAAACCCGGCCGCGTAAACGACATCACCGTCAGTTACTAATTCTGAAATTGCTTTTTTAAGTGAAATGAGTCTTGACATATTTATTCTTTTATTGGCATTGGATTTTTCGCATTTTTTACTTTTTGCGATTGCGCATTTTTCTAAAGGATTCAAATCGCCCGGCGGGCGGAGGCGGCGGTTTATTACGGCGGAAGACCCAGCCAATGAAAACCAGCAGCATCGCTGCGAACAGGTAGTCAAAATCCACCTGGTCAGCGATATCCGAGGTTACAAAGAGGATGAACGCTGCCCCACCCATGATCATAAAGAATGTGCCCACACGAACGATAAAAGGGTCTTCATTTTCCATGCCTGTATTTTACCTTTGGGGAAGTCAGATGTATACATGGAAACGAGTAAACAAAGTACACAGGTAAACAAGTTTTCACCCGTCTACCTGTGTACTTGTTTACCTGTGTACCTGCCTATTCTACTTAATCAACGTGCGAATCTGCTCGTGCATGTAAAGCGGAAGATAGTAATGACCGCCCGCGTTCTTGCCGCTGGAGCCGGAGCCTTTCCAGCCGCCGAACGGTTGGAAGCCAGGCCATGCGCCAGTGGTTGCGCCCTGCGGGCGATTCGCATAATTTACGCCTGCCTGGATGTTATCAAAGAACCAGTCGGTTTCTTCGAGGGAGCCATAGAAGCCAGCGGTGAGACCGTAGTTCACGTCATTGGCGATCTGCATGGCTTCGTCCATGCTCTTTACCTTGCCAATCGTAGTGATGGGCAGGAACATCTCATGTTTCCACAAGCGATGGGTGAAAGGCAGGTCGGTGACAAAGGTGTTTTCACAGTAATACCCTTTATCGAACATTCCGCCT
>DATEDD010000325.1:0-4457 GCA_035286565.1 Anaerolineales bacterium | reverse complement strand
GGGTGTGGATGTGACCACCCGGGAAGTGACGCTTAACCTGCTCGATCGCCTGCATAACCAGCAGGTAACCACGATTATTTCGACACATGACCTCAATTTAGCCGCATCACGCTTCGACCTCGTTCTGCTCCTCAACCATCGCCTGATTGCCTACGGGACGCCGAGTGAGGTTTTTGCAAAGGACAATCTCGCACAAGCCTTTGGCAATTCTCTGTTGGTTATGGAAGATGGAATGATGTTGGTTGATGAATGTTGTCCGCCAGACTAGAAATTTACGATTTACGATTGACAATTTTCGATTGTTTGATGATAGTGATTATTCGTAAAGATCATCCTGATTGATGGGCTGTAAAAGGAGAAGAAGATGGACGAAAAGACTTTCAAGACAAGAACAAAAAAATTGGCAGTGGCAATCATTAAGCAAGTTGACAAATTGCCGCGTTCTCTTGCATCTGATGTGATTGCCAGGCAGGTTCTACGATCAGGCACACGCGGGCGCGATTGGCGCGAATTACCGCGCCGCGTGCCGCGCAAAATCAACACCTGATATGATCAATAAATTAAAAATCGTTGAAGAGGAAAGTGATGAAACTGCATACTGGCTGGAGATTCTGGTCGAGTCAGGACTCGTTCAACGAGAACAAGCAGCAGATATCTACATGGAAACAAACGAAATCCTTGCTATGACAGTTACATCCATTAAGACTCTCCGCAATCGTAAATCGTAAATCCAAAATCGTAAATCAAATGAACTTTCTTCTCGAACCCCTTGCTTATCAATTCATGCAGCGTGGACTGCTTGCCTCCGTAATCGTCGGCGTGTTGTGCGCGGTGATGGGAACGTATGTTGTCCTGCGCGGCATGGCTTTTCTTGGTGACGCGATGGCACACGCCATTTTGCCCGGGGTGGCAATTGCTTATTTATTTCGCGGCGATCTGCTGGTCGGTGCAGGGATCGCGGCGGTCATTGTCGCTTTGAGCATTGGTTTCTTTTCAAGGGAAGGAACGGTCAAAGAAGATACTGCCATTGGCATCCTGTTCGCGGCGGCGCTTTCGCTGGGCGTGGCATTGATCAGTTCCATGCAAACCTACGCGGTGGATTTATCTCACATTTTATTTGGAAACGTGCTGGGCGTAAGCACATCCGATCTTTGGCTGATCGCGGGATTGAGCTTTGCGATCCTTTTGACGGTAGGCTTGTTCTTCAAACCATTCCTCGTCATTTCCTTTGACCCGGTTCTTGCCGCGACCTTGCGCCTGCCTGCTGAACTCCTGCGCAATCTGATGCTGGTGCTTTTGGCGCTTACGGTTGTTGTCTCGCTTCAAACTGTGGGGGTCAGCCTCGCGGCGGCCATGCTGGTGACGCCCGCGGCAAGTGCCTATCTGCTCACACGCCGCTTGTGGCCAATGATGCTGGTCTCTGCTTTAATTGGCGCGCTATCCTCAGTCATTGGGCTGTACATAAGTTATTATCTCAATATTGTTTCAGGCTCCTCGATCGTTCTAACGGCGACTGTGTTTTTTCTGATTGCATTTTTGTGGAAACGGATGAAGTCCGCATAATTTTTTTATTATCATCTACCGCAGGGTAGGATTTCGGAGGCCTTTTCACCATCCTGCAGGGAATGCTTCGGTGGGAATTTTTTTTGTTACTTGAATTCAAGTTAGAATATAGGCCATGCAAAACAAAAACATTAACTACATTAAAGCGCATATCTTCGTTATTTTTCTACTTGCATCCTGCGTATCTCCCGAGCCTGCTGTATATACTGAAACAGCGACTCTGCCCGTCCCCACTGAAACAGCCACCCTGCCAACAGACATTCCCACACCGATAAATGTCCCTGTCTCAGCGCTTGCGCGCGCACAATACAACTTGGATACCACCATTGATTATGACGCTCACACTGTCACAGTGGATGAGACCATTTTCTACCCAAACCTCACAGGCAATCAACTCAATACACTTGTGATGGCCATTGTCCCCAACCTCTGGCAGGACAGTTTCAGTTTAACCAGCATCGCCATTGATGGAATAGTGTCCACGACCTATTCCATATCCGGTCAAAGACTCGAGCTTGCACTATCCTCCATCCTGCCTGCGGGAGATATCGTCAAAATTGATATTCAATATACCCTTTCGCTTCCATTCGCAGATCAGGAAGACCCCGGCATCTCACGTCCGCGTATTTATGGATATACACCTCGCCAGATGAATCTCACCAATTGGTATCCATTCGTTGTGCCATACATCAACGGCGAATGGACATTGCATGAACCCTGGTATTACGGCGAACATCTTGTGTATGACGCCGCAGATTATGAAGTCAATGTACGGTTCACAGACCCAGCCACCGCACCCATCGTCGCCGCCAGCGGAGCGCCTGAAAAACTTGCAGACTCCACCCGCTACATCATCACAGCCGCGCGGACTTTTGCGCTCGCTGCCAGCCGAGAGTTTCAGGTTTCAAGCATGCGAGTTGGCGATATCATCATCTCCAGTTATTACTTCCCCTTCAACGAAGCGGGCGGACAAGCCGCCTTGCAAGCCACAACCGAAACCGTCCAAGTCTTTACCCAGCGTTTTGGGTTATATCCGCACACAACACTCGCCATTGTGATGGGTGACTTCAACGACGGCATGGAATACTCCGCCTTCTTCTACCTCAGCAAGGATTTCTATAATTTATATGACGGCACTCCCGCAAACTACCTCATCTTTGTTGCTGTTCATGAAACTGCCCATCAATGGTGGTTCGAACAGGTCGCCAGTGACCAGGCGTTGCAGCCCTGGCTGGACGAAGCCCTAGCAGCATACTCTGAACGCATCTATTACGAAAATGTCCATCCCAACCTTGTCAGTTGGTGGTGGACCTACCGTATTGATTTTTACGACCCGCAGGGCTTTGTGGATATTCCCATTTATGAAGGGCAGGGCTTCCGTCCTTATACGAATGCGGTATATTTTCAGGGCGCACATTTCCTCGAAGACCTGCGCGCCCGCATCGGCGATGAGGCCTTCTTCGCCTTCCTGCAGGATTACCTTGCACAGGGGCGCGGCAGGATCGTCACTGCCAATGATTTCTTCCGCATTCTCAGCCAGCATACCGGCACGGATTATTCCGACCTCTTGCGCAAATATTTCCAAAACATATATCAATGACCAAGCCCCGTTCTTACGCAGCCCACATCACTCAAAATACAACACAGGTCTCGAAACGCCCCACTAAAACCATTCGGGGCTACTCGACCGCCAATCAGGTGTTACCAATTACTTTTTACTTTTTACTGTTCACATTTCTTTCCTCTTGCCTTGCTCCAACCCCCATTGAGCCTGTCATCCCGACTTTCATCCTCATCACGCAAGACCCGAACGCATCCCCCACGCCCACGCCATTCCAACCATCAGGATCAGTCAATACACCACTTGCGACATTCACACAAACCTCGCCCGAAACTGTGATATCCACCCTTACGCAAACGCCCACGCAGACCGCTTCGCAGACCCCGCCTCCTCCCACGCCGACAACTGATTCTGTTTCCCCAACACCTCCTCCGCCCGCGGAGCGAACCGCTTCGCGCACCAACTATATCCTGTATTCAACACTGGATTTCAATGGCAGGACAATTACAACAGACCAAACTATTCGCTATACCAATAACACGGGTGCCCTGCTTTCGGAGATCGTGTTCTCCGTTCAACCCAATCGATACGCCAATACATTCGCCCTGAATTCAATTGCGCAGGATGGCGCATCCATAACTTCATACACGCTCAACGGTCAACGCCTGAGCGTGAGTTTGCCCCAGCCTTTGCAAGCAGACTCAGCCGCCACACTGACCATTAACTTCAAACTTAACATCCCTGCCAAACAAGCGGACGGCGTCTTCGGTTACGACTACAACCAGATCAACCTCGTGGACTGGTATCCGTTTATCGTGCCATATCAAAACGGCTGGATCCTGCATGACCCCATGCCCTGGGGTGAGCATCTCGTTTATGATTCATCAGATATTGAATTAAATATCAAGAAGGATTTAGATGTAGTCATCGCAGCAGGCGCATCTGCTGAGCAAAACGGCGAATGGACGCGCTACCGCATGTTCGGCGCGCGCACGTTTGCATTTTCCGCCAGCGATGAGTTTCTTGTTTCAGAATCTACGGTCGGGAATGTTGCAGTGCGATCGTATTATTTCAGCGGCTATAAATCTGGCGGAGATGGCATCCTGCAATTGGCTGCACAAGCCATCGAAACCTTCTCAGCGCAATTTGCCCCATATCCACATCAAAGCCTCGCCATCGTCCAATCGGACATGAACGACGGCATGGAATATGACGGAGTGGTTTTCCTTGCGACGGATTTTTACAGTCAATACACTGGCGGCGCACGCAACAATCTTGCCACCATCGGCGTGCATGAGATCGCGCATCAGTGGTGGTTCAGTCTCGTTGGGAA
>DATEDD010000324.1:0-2851 GCA_035286565.1 Anaerolineales bacterium | reverse complement strand
CCGATTTGGGAATGTCCCATCAGCTTTCCCAAACTGGTGATGGGCATACCTGCTTCGGTCAATTGTCGGGCGTAAGTATGGCGCAGTTGGTGCGGCGTCAGGTGAAGCCCGGCTTCCTGTCCATAACCTTTCAACAGCCATTCGATCCCATTTGCGCTCAGTTGCTGGCGGCGCTCATTCAGAAAAATATACTCCAAAGGGCTTTCGCCGCGTTCTGACAGCCACACCGACAACACCGCATAGGCGTCTGCGCTCAATAACACGATGCGTTCTTTGCGCCCTTTTCCATAGGCGCGGATGCGGGCAGGTCGCTCGCCTTCCGGCTTGTTGAGAATATCGCTCAATTTCAAGTCCACCACTTCCCCAACCCGCAACCCTGCCCGTACCATCAGGGCGAACCAGGCTCGATCACGTGAGGATGATATTTTCGGCACGGTTCAGAAATAGTAAATAGGACCTTTACAAATTGAGAAGAGACAGGTAACCCCTGAACGGATAAGATTGTGTTGGAAAAAAACTTATTCAAACGAGAGGTTACCTGCCATGACAGTTTATACGAATTCTGCACTTTCCACCAGCGTAATCTGGCCCAATCCAATCGAAACGATCTGGCAAGCTTTACCCGGCGGATACAGTCAAAGTTCTCCGAGTTGGAAGCGTACGGATCTTGGGCTGAGCGAGCGGCTTTTTATAGGAGCTGTGCTTAATCTACCCCAAGACCGGCGTTGTTGGGGCATCATTACTTGGCTGGCAGAAATGCTAAACGTCAGCCGCCCAACGCTGTATGCCATCGGAGCGTGGGTCAAGGCTGGGCTATTATCGAAACCCGTCGCGCCGAACCGTCTTGAGGGGCGAGCTTCTTCAGACGACGAGCAGATGATTCTGGTCACGCCAAACCGACTGAAGCGCATGGCTTTGGCCTTGGTGCTACCAGGAGGCGTACCGGGTCGTTCGGTAGAAACCTGCCTGCAAACCGCATTTGACAAAAGTCGCTCTCCAGCATTCCTGTCCGCACTGACACACGAGGCTGGCATACGAGCAGGTGAAATTTTGCGACGGGTTGATCATGCGGTGATGGGAGCGGTCGTTCTGGCCAGGGATGAACTGTTTGTGGGACGGGAACCGATCCTTTTGATGGTCGAACCGCACAGCCTGGTGATTACCAGTCTGTTTGCTACTGCCGATCGGGATGCTGAAACTTGGGGTTGCGTCTTGCTTTTTACGCAAGATCGAGGGCTGATCATCAAGGGTCTGGCCGAAGATGGCTGCATTCCCTACAACGCCTCTTGCAAACTCGCCAGGTTGGATGTTGCCATTCAGAAAGATGTCTGGCATTTGATCGTCGATACCCTAAAAGTCATCCACGATCTGGAGCGGGAAGCCTGCCAGAATCTAAAAGTGGTTGAACAACTCGAAAAACAACTCTGTAAACGCTGGGATGATGCTGTTTTTGCCAAATGGATAAAACCCTATGAACAATTTGAGAATCTTCTGGCACAAATCGACCGATTGAGTTTTTGGTATGGATGTCTGTGGGATTCAGTCGAGTTGGTCGATTGGCGCAATGGTGAAATTCGGCAGCGCGCCATCAACCAGTGGTTGGCGGAAGAGACCCTATTGGGCATCAAACAACTTCCCCACCCGCGCATCCAGAAATTGGTTGAAGGTCTGGAAAAACAATTGCCAGAAATGCTGACTTTCTTGGATGGCATCCTCGAACCTCTGACTGATTGGCAAGCACAGGCCGAACAATATTTCCAAGATCACTCCTCGGCGGCTTACTTTCAAGCCAGCGTAGCACGTTCCTGGCGCTTGGAGCATGCAGTCCAACGTAATGGACACCAGAATTTTCGCCAAGCCGCTTTAGAAGCTCAGCAATTCCTGACCGCCTGGATTGAAGACGATCCACAACTCAAATTGCTGGCTGAAAAACTCTTGAATATCCTCGAAAGAACAGTCCGAACCAGTTGCGCCGCCGAAACCATCAATAGCGTTTTACGCCCTTATCTGGTTCGTCGTCGTGAGTGCACTGATTTGGTCAACAGGCAATTGTTCTTGAACCTGTTTGTTTTATGGTTCAATCTGCATAAATTCGATCGCGGACCACGTAAGGGTAAAAGTCCTTACGAAATCGCCGGGATTGATGTGGGCACCGACGATTGGCTCACTCTGTTGGGTTATCCGAAGGAACCCGACTAACCTGGTTTTGCAAGTCATTTTTACTGCCAAGTAATTACATCCTACCCGCTCTGCCGGGATTGTTTCGTTAGCCCCGGATGACATTCCGTTGCATAATTTGTAAAGGTCCTATGTCCATTTTTTCAGCTTTTCTGAACCGTGCCCAATGTTTCTTGGGTGCGTTTCAAGGGTAGCAGTTGATATTCATGAAAATAAGCCATCTGCGATTTGATCTTCTTCCCGTATTGTGTGCGCTGGCTGACTTCTGGCGGAAAACTTGCCGTCGTTGTCTGCTGGCATTGCGGACAGACCTTGACTTCCGCTTGATGTTCCGTCACTTCCAGGCGCACCTCTGGCAAATCAAACACCTGCCGCCTCTCAATCTTTACCGCTTTCTCTTTCTTGAGCGAGACCTGACAATGGGCGCAACATGTTACTTGATGCGGTTCAACCTTGTCTGGCTTGGCTACCATCTCTAATGTAAGACCTGGATGTCCCTCCTGACCGCCGCTCTTTTTTCCACTCCTTTTTCTTCTGCTTTTTGGCCCAGGCTTTTCATATCCATCGCTTGATGGCGGTTTCCCGCTGTTGTTGCTGTTTTTTGCCAGTTGATCTTCCACTTGTTGCAGGCGTTCGCTTAATTCCAAAAATGTTTGCTGAAACAGCAAGATCA
>DATEDD010000323.1:0-16970 GCA_035286565.1 Anaerolineales bacterium | reverse complement strand
AAAAAACTCGGAGATCTTCTCTTTAGAATGTCCTGCTAAGTGTAGCGAAGCATCACTATGGATTAATTCAGGTACTCTCACTTGCATTGGCGTGCGGCGCAAGTGTCGCTGTTCCTCAGAGTGACACCTTATGCCTTAATTTTTTTCCATTTGTTGTAATTCATTATTTGAAAAATCAAGTCGTTGCAATATGCCCACTGCATCCTCGATTTGTTCCACCTTGCTTGCACCGATCAAAACGGATGTCATGCTTTCTTCAAGATGGGTTATACAAATCGGTGTTCGATCAAACTTTCCGCGAGATTTTTTATAGCGGCAGGTACATGATCTGGCTTTCCAATTCCCCATTTTTACAAGACTCGGCGATCAAAAGAATGTCCTCAATTGCAACACCCAATGGGACATTGCGGCTAACTTCAATAACGCCAGGCATATATTTTCCCGATAGAATACGCTCGTACGCATATTTTGTGATGGTTGCTGCATCATGAGTAAGGAGTATCCGATTTTCCTGCGCCGCCCATGCAAGTACTGTGGGATCATCTGCTGAGAATAACCCTACATCGCTTCGGTAAACTCAGCGCCCCGCCTGAACTCGTACAATATCAAGATCGGGCTTGATTCGTAATAAACCTCGAACGATCGTATTGTTGAAATTTCCATCAGCAATCAACAATAACATGCTGACGATTTCCGCTTGTTTTCCGCGCTAATAAACGCTCACGTATTCCCGTTGCGTTGAATTTTGCTTCATTTTGTTTTCGGACTTCTTCTGCAACTTTTGCACGGCGTTTAAGATAAGCATCCACTTCATTTTTCTGATGCAGGTAATAGCCGATGACAGAGTAAATATCCGCCAAAGGTACGACAGGATATTGATAGGCAATTTCTTCGGCAGTTGCGCCTCCGGTAAAGACAGCAACAATGGTATCCAAAGTGACGCGAGTTTTACTGACGCGTATTACGCCGTCTTTGTCTGTTTTTACGGGGATGATTTCGGTAAGTGTGGTAGTTACCATGGTAATTGTCCTTCTATTTTACATGGTATAGCACGCTTGTAATTAAGGTTATCATGACCCCAAACACACTGCACGAGAAATTGACCCAGTCATTGTCGAGCCATTTCCAGCCGTGGATATGAATGGTCTGCGTGCCGCAGGTATGGAGGGGATGTTTCTCGGTCTCTTTTTTATCTTTCGGACAGTAGTACATGGCTTGCACTGTTGCGCCGAGGAAAGAGTCAAACAGTGCGCCAGTGAGTCCAGAAACAGTAATCAGTAACCAGTAATCAGTGTTCAGCGACCAGTGATCAGTGGGGGAGAGAATTGCGGCGAGAATGCCAATTAATCCCGCACCTGCCAGGGACGCGAGAGTGCCGATTAATGAGATGCCACCCGAGGTGCCTTTTTCCACAACTTTGGTTAAGTCCGTGATCATGCGCGGGGGAAGTGGACTCAACACGCCAAGTTCCGTCGCCCAGGTATCGGCGTTGACAGCGGCGAGCGCTGCGGAAAATCCGAGCCAGGGGAGAATTGATTCGGGATAAAAGAAATGCAGGGCGGCGAAGAGGGTTGCGAGAGCGCCATTGCCAAAGACCTGACCTGCATCGCGTTCATGTCCTTTTGAAAATTTTTCGTCGAGACCTTGTTTTCGTTTTTTGAAGGCGCGGCTCAAGGCAGAGGATGTGATGAAAAAAGTTAGTAGAAGAATCGCCCATTGCCATCCACCAATGCCAAAGATGATCGTGCCTGTGAAGGCTGCGGCGATGGCTCCGCTTTTATTTAAACTGCGCGCGTGATATGCGAGGAATGCGATCAAAATTGCGAGCAGGAAACCGAGCAGAAGCTGCATTGGGTTATTTAACCACAGATACCCATACGGGTACAATGTGAACGCGGATTTCAAAATATTATTATCCAAACACCGCAATCACCATCACACCCGCAAACACAATCGCAGATCCAACCACGCGCACCCCGCCCATTTCCTCCTTCAAAAACCTCCAGCCGAGAAAAGCCCCGATCACCGCGCTCACTTCGCGAATCGCGCCCGAATAACTAAGCGGCGCAAACGTGTAGGCAAATAATGCCAGCATGTATGCTACCAATCCCAATACACCGCCAAGCAATAAATATCCGCGTTTTTTCTTCCACATATCCGTAAAATGATCCCATCCATATTTTCTGGTGAGATAGGGCGTGGTCACGAACGGAACCATCACAAACATGGACAATCCGTATGGCAAAGCCGGTCCGTTCTTAACGGCGGTTCCGTCAATGAAGGTGTAAATTGAAATAACCAGCGCCACAGACAAAGCCGTGAGGATGCCTCGTAAATGCGGCTTTTCACTTTTATTCTGCAAAAGCGTCGTCGCTCCGATCACGATGATGCCGCCTGTGATCATGGCGATACCGAGATAGCCGCCTGCGGTCAATTGCTCGCGCAAAAATATCGCAGACCATAAAACCAGCAAGGCCGGCGCCGCTCCGCGCGCAATGGGATAGACCAGCGAAAAATCATGGTCGCTGTATGCACTGCAAAGCAAAATGAAGTAGATCGCCTCCAGGATCATGCTGATGAAAGCGAATAACCACATTTCCTTAGGGGGCAGGCCTGTGAAGAAAATGAAACCCAGGGAGAATATCCCGCTCAGGATCACCTGCCACCCCATGGCAATATATTTTTCCTCCGCGTTTTTAAGCAAAAAATTCCAGAACGCATGCATGACTGCAGAAAAGAAAAGCAAAACAAGGGCAAAGATCGGCATGGATTACCTCAAAAACGCAATCAATCTTTTATTTACTTCATCCGCTTCGTCATGCTGCACCCAATGTGTGGCTTTATCGAACAAGACAGCCTCGCCATTTTCACACAACTGGATCGACGGCTCCACCATCGCATGGCTGAGGGCCACATCCCGCCTGCCCCATAACATCAAAGTTGGGACTTTCACCCGCCGCGCAGGAATATGCTCTCTTTGAAAAACCGATTTCAAACTGCGCCGGAAGGCTGCTCGATACCAATTCAACATCCCTGTCAACGCACCGGGTTGTGACCAGGCCTTTTTGTATTCCACCAGATCCTCTGCCGTGAATGTGTTTTTTCGCCCCGAACCTGCCAGCATCCGCGCAAGGTTATGGAAGTCATTCCTGCCCAGGATCCATTCCACAAAAAGTGGGATTTGGAAGAAGAATACATACCAGGATTTCTTTCGCTGGGTTTTGTTATTCAAAACAAAATCCACCATCACATCAGGATGCGGCACATTTAAGATGGCCAGTTTCTCCAGCCGTTCTGGATGATTCAAAGCCACGCTCCATGCGACGGCTGCGCCCCAGTCATGCCCCACTAATTTCGCCTGTTCGATCCCAAAGTGATCAAACAGACCAACGATATCTTTTGCGAGAATATCCACATCGTAAGCGGAAACACCCTTGGGTTTGTCAGATAAGTTATACCCTCGCTGGTCCGGGACGATAACTCGAAATCCCGCCTCCACCAGCGCCGGGACCTGCTTCTTCCAGCCATAATGGAACTCAGGGAAGCCATGCAACAAAACAACCGACGTTCCATTTTCAGGTCCGTCGGTCAGTACATGCAGTTTTATATTGTTCGTTTCTATGGATTGACTTTGCATTGCGCGAGTATACCGTTAATAATAAAAGCCCCGAGTCTTTGATGATGAACTCGGGGGAGGGTATTACGGTCTTTTGCCAAGCGTGACGGTCACATCCACTTTCTCAGTGCCGCGCAGGACTGTTAGAACCACGGTATCGCCCGGGCCTTTATGGGTGATGAGATAAGCCAGCATTTCATCAAAGGTGCGGGTCTCACGCCCATCAATGGCAATGATCAAATCGCCGTCACCTAGCAGACCGGGGATATTGGTGGGTGTGCTTCCAGCCTTAATGCCTGCCTTGTCCGCAGGGCCGCCAGGAACAACACTTATGACGTATGCGCCGGTATATTGACTCAGACCCAGCGCATTGACCATATCAAGGCTGAGCGCATCCCTGGAAGAAATCCCTAAAAACGGATAATCATATTTTCCGGTTTCAATCAAAACCGGAGCCACGCGCTTAACCATATTGATGGATATCGCAAAACCAATCCCTGAATTTACGGGATCGCCGCTTTCCGTAAAATTCGTGGTACGGATGGCGCGATTGATGCCGATCACTTCGCCGTTAATGTTGAAGAGCGGGCCGCCGGAGTTGCCGGGGTTGATGGCCGCATCCGTTTGGATGATGTCACCTGCGATAAATGAATTGCCATCTGGCGATACGTGCGCTGATTCTAATGTGCGGCCGAGGGCTGAAATAATGCCGACGGTCATCGTGCTTTCCAAACCAAAGGGGTTGCCAATGGCCACCACGGTCTGACCAACTTTCAGTGAGTCCGAATCGCCGAGTGGGAGCGGGGAAAGCTCACCCCCTGGCATATCCACTTTAATGATGGCAAGGTCCGAATCCAGATCAGTACCGATCACAGTGCCATAGGCCATGAAACCGGAATTGAAACGGACTTCCACATTTTTGGCGTCTTCGATCACATGAAAATTTGTTACGATATGACCCTCCTTGTCATACACAAAACCAGAACCCTGTCCCTGATCGGTAATGATCGCAACCGTGCCAACGCTGGCATGTTCATAAAGCGCAACCAGCCTTTCCTGCTGTGCGGCAGGGTTGACGACAATTGAGTCAACTGGCGCAATAGGGGGAGCTTCCGCAACTACAGCGGTCGGTAATCCTCGATCGGTGAACGCAGGGCTCAGACATGCCAGCATGGCAAGTACTAAAACGACCAAGGCGGTAACGCTCTTTTTTGTTTTCATATTACTCCTCTATAACCTTTAAAACTATCTTATGCTCCAGCCGCCGTCCCCGGCGGCGTTTGCAGGGTAAATCTTGCGCCGAGGACGGCGCAAGGAGCAACTTGCCTGACATGTTTTGCGTGCACACTACTCCTGTTATAAACTTTAAAACTTTATGCGGGATGCTTCTTCGATCAATTCCCTTTGCTTGGACGACAGGTATTTGGGAACTTGTACTTTCAATTTTACAAACAGATCACCTTTTGCATTTGCCTTTTTCAAATGCGGCATGCCGCGTCCCGCCAGCCTGAAGACCTGGTCGGTCTGTGTGCCTGCGGGAATACTTAACTTTACTTTTCCTGCGGGTGTATCCACATCCGCTTCGCCGCCAAGGATCAATGTAAAAATGCTTACGGCAGAAGTTGTGGTTAAGTCGTAGCCATCCCGCTCGAACCGATCCTGATCCTCCACACGGATGACAAGATAGAGATCGAGTCCTTCCGGTCCCGCACCTGCCACCCGGACTTTGGAACCGGTCTTCACCCCGGCAGGGATGCGTACCTGTAACTTGCGTCCATTGGTTTGCAACTGACGCAATGTCCCTTCGTAGGCTTCCTGAAAACTGATCTGCGCTTCCTGTTGATAGCCAGTCCCCTGCGCCGCCTGACTGCGCGCGGAGGAACGCATCGCCTCGCCAAAGATCGTGCGAAAGAAATCTGAGAAGCCGGCGCTGCCACCGCCGTTGAACATATCATCCACATTGCCGCGTTGCCCTGCATTTTGCTGGAACCAATCGTCCCATTGAAAATCGCCGGGGCGTCCACCGCTTGTGCGGAAATTGGAATAGGCGCTGCCTAACTGGTCGTAGCGGGCGCGTTTTTGCTCGTCGCTTAAGACCTGGTAGGCCTCATTAATTTCCTTGAACTTGTCCTCAGCTTTTTTATCGCCGGGGTTCTTATCCGGATGATGTTGCATGGCCAGTTTACGATATACCTTGCGGATATCGTCTGCGCTGGCTTTACGGTTCACGCCGAGGATTTTATAATAGTCTTTATAATCCATGCTGATATTATTATCCTTGCGCAGGGTGTAAGTCAAGCGTCCAAAGATGACACTTACGTAACTCTAACCTGTGCTTTTATATGCAGGACTTTCGCTTGTTGCTAAAAATCGGCGCTGGAGAGCGCCTTTTACGCTCAATACCATCATTATTTGCATAGCCAGCGTTCTCTCACGCTGGCTGAGCGAAAGTCCTGATATGATAAAGTTGCCGAAGAGCATTCTAAGAGGAAAATATGAGAAGACAATGAAATCAATATGTGTTTTTTGTGGGTCATCCGACTCGGTTCACTCAGACTACAAAACTGCCGCTCATCAAATGGGCGTGATGCTCGCCCAAAAAGGGATTCGTCTCATCTACGGCGGCGGAAAGACGGGGTTAATGGGCGAGGTGGCAAATGGCGCGGTATCCGCCGGCGGCGAAGTGATCGGGGTCATTATCCCATCCATGAACACACCGGCGCTTGCACATATGGGTCTCACCCGCATGGATGTGGCGGCCGATATGCATGCCCGCAAAGCCCGCATGCACGAACTTGCGGATGGATACATCGCCCTGCCCGGTGGTTTTGGTACCTGGGACGAACTCTTTGAAACCATCACCTGGGCGCAGACTGGCGCACACGAAAAACCTGTAGGCATCTTGAATGTAAAAAAATACTACGAACCTTTGCTTGCGGCAATGGATCATGCCGTGGCTGAAGGTTTTGTTTTCGATGAGCATCGCAAAGCCGTATTCTGCGAATCTGATCCCGAAGAATTATTGAGCAAGATGACACAATATCAGCACCCGCGTGAGGCGGTCAAGAGATGGTTGAAAGAGGATTAATAAAACAAGGTTATTCAGCGTGTGGTTGGCATTACTTTTCACCAACCGGGGACAATCGTGAATACTCCTCATGCCGGGAAAATATATTTTGCGCAAGCTTTATAAGGTCAGGATAATTGGTTCATTCTTTGTGACAATGATGGTATGCTCGAACTGGGCGGCGATGGTTTTATCAATTGTCTGCAAGGACCAGCCATCCTTTTGTTCGACAACATGTCCCTTGCCTGCGGTGAGAAAAGGCTCAATGGCCAGAACGAGTCCTTCGGCAAGAATACGGCGGTCTTTTGATTTGTAATAATTGAACACCTCGGACGGTTCTTCATGTAGTTTATGTCCAATGCCGTGGCCCGTCAGATCGTAAATGACATTAAATCCGTTTTGGTTGGCTTCCTGTTGAATGGTCCTGCCGATGATGTTGAGCGGTTGTCCCGCTTTGGCAATATGGACCGCCTTCGCCAGCGCGGACCTGGTTGCTTCGAGCAGCTTCTCCAGTTCAGGCACGCGCCTTGAAACGACCATCGAACCGCCTGTATCAGCGAAGTAGCCATCCATCTCAGCGGAGACGTCAATGTTGATCAACTCGCCTTCGCGCAAAATGTGTTCACTGGGAATGCCGTGCGCAATGACAGGCGAAATGCTGATGCAGGTTGCGCCGGGGAATTTATACATGGCTTGCGGTGCAGACTTTGCGCCTTCTTTTTCAAGGAACTCCTTGCCAATGTGATCGAGTTCGGCGGTGGTCATGCCGGGTTTGGCATCCTTCATCATCTTTTTCAACGCCAGCGCAACGACTCGCCCAATGGCTTTCAGGTATTTGATGTCTTTTTCGGAGTTGGCGGTCATAATTAATTCTGTTTGATTCCTCTTTCAATGGTTTCCCGGTGTTCCTGGAAGTGCTCAGTGGTGTTCCCGAGGACAAAGGCAAGCAGCGGCATTTTGTCGGGGTCGTCTTCATAGCGCGGCTTCATCAGGTCGTCGAAACTGGTGAAATCGAGTTTCGCAACCAATTGACCGTGTACCTGCATCAACTCGTCCATTACATTGCTTCTGGAGCGGTTGCGATTGCGCTCGAAGAAAATCTGGTTCATTACTTTGTAATCCCAATTTTTCGTTACTTCGGGCGAAACATTCAAAACCTCATAATCAAGACGTTTGTCCATGTGATAGCCCATCAGGATGTTCATCCATTCAGTCAGATGAGCAAGATTGTCTTTGGGAGTCCAGCCACCAGCGTCGGGATTGGTCATTTGTTTATCCGTCAGTTTTTTAGCCACTTCGAGTAATAATTTCCACTCGCGTTCAATCACGGACATTAATTCGGTTTTATCTTTGGGAATCCATTGATCGGTCATTATTTTCTCCATAAAGTAACTATGTCGCTCTGAGGGAGTGTACTTTGCGACAGAAGAGTCTTGTTTTTTGAGGTAGAGACCCTTCGTTGCCGCTCAGAGTGACATTTTGAGACAACTTGAAACCATCAAACCGCAACTTTCAACTTGCAACTTGTAACCGTTTTACAATCACCTTCCGCAACTCTTCCTGTACGGACTCCCACTTCTGATCCGAGTTCACTACCACCCATCTCTGCGGCTCGGATTTCACCATTTCCAAATATCCTCTTCGTACGCGTTGATAGAATGCAACTTCATGCGCGTCCATGCGATTCCATTCCTCGCCATTTTTCTTTTTTCGTTTTAACCCTACCTCCACATCCAAATCGAGCAAAATCGTCAAATCGGGTATCAACCCTCCCGTAGCATACTTCACCAACGCGCGGATTTGTTCCAAATCCTGCTGATGTCCATAGCCTTGATAGGCAATCGTCGAATCATAATAACGATCAGAGAGGACGATCTCGCCTGCGCTCAAACGCGGCTTGATGACCTGCTCCACGATCTGCGCGCGCGCCGCCTGGTAGAGCAAGGTCTCTGTGCGCGGGTGCATTTCCGTATTTTTTATATCATGCAGAATATCGCGAATTTGCTCGCTGATGGATGTGCCACCAGGTTCGCGGGTGGGGAATACAACATGTCCCTTCTCGCGAAGATATTCCACGAGAGAAGGGATGTGGGATGTCTTGCCAGAGCCTTCGGGGCCTTCAAGGGTGATGAACATGGGTTAAGTATACAAGGAAACACGCGCAAGCGGACAGGTAAACAAAATGGTTATTCCCACTTGAAGTGAATTTCTTCTCTAACATGAAGACGCCAACATGCAAGCCCAGCGTCTGAAACCCGAACAACATTTCCTATACGCTTGGCTTGTGTGTTGAATTCTTTATGCTTCAATAGGCGGCGGATAAAAAATGCAGTTTCGTATTTTTCAACATCCAAATAAACGATGCCATATCGCGCATGGCACAATTGCGGTTTGAAAAAATCATCATCCCGCGTAAAAAAAGTTGGGCGGCGTATTTGTTGCAGGAATGAAATAATTTCCCTATCCTTCATACCGCTATTACCTGCGTTTACCCCAATCTGCCTGATAGAAATACGCCAACTCTCAAGAAGTTGGCGTTGATTCTTTGAAATGTTTTCATCCAAAATGTTCATGCAGGAAGAGGTTCCAGAACAAAGTCGTCAGCATGTTTGATTAATGCCTGGCTGGCTAATTGTACTGCTTCTCGAATTGCATCCTTGATGATGCTGTTGTTCCACTCTTCAACAATTGTTTCCCATGCCATACCACTGGCAACCTGTTCCAGCACGTCGGAAACCAATACGCGCGTGCCGCTAAAGGTCGGTTTACCGTGACATATCTCAGGATTGGAGACAATATAGCGTCCCATAAATTGTGCGGTGGGTGTTTTATTCATTAGGTTTCTCCATCGGCATTATATCATTCCACGAGACGGGGGAAGGATGAAGGGTGAAGGATGAATGCAGAATATCAGGCGTTGCGTGTTCCGTTGTTTTCGTATCTACTTGTTTACCTGTCTACGTTTTTACACTTACTCCCTAAAAATTCTCACGTGCCTTCTTGGTTCTTTGCCATATGAGTGACTCACCAGCTCGGCATTGCGCGCCATTTCGTGTTGGAATCTTCGCACGAGGGAGGAGCCTGGGGGCAGGTCCACCCAGCGCTCGCCATTGAGCACAGCGGCGATGGCTAGCTTGGTTTGGTCGCGCACATCATCCAGGCTATCGCGAGGATGCTGTTGTTCAGATAGATTGTATAAATCGCCGAGGAATTGCTCCACCTGTGCCACAGTGTTTGCGCGCAAAACATAAATGGGCATTCCGCGCTGTTCGGCTTCGATGACGGTTTGTTCGCGGTTGCGGTAATAGGTGCGCAATGTGACCAGCACGTTGGCTTCGTCCACATCGGTTACTACCACGGCAGGCACACCGAGTCTCTTGGCAGCTTGCATCAACCGATTGCGTGCCACGCCATAAGCAAACACCCGCACCGTTTGTAATTTCGCGCCAATATTGGGCGTAACGATCACCGGTGGGTTGATCGAGTCAGAGCGTGGAGTCTGCTCTTGAATATCAGGAGCAGGCGTCCGCGTGCGGCGAGGCGTTTTAGTCGTCTCCGGCTTCGCTTCGCCTATTCGCTCAGGGCGGCGGGATTTTATTGGCGCGGCTTTCTCGATCTGAATCTGTCCCGCTTCGTCGCGCGTGCGAATCTCCGAGGGCGTGGGGACATCGCGCAGAAGCGAATCCACAGCGGACATGATATCGAGATGGACTGAAAAACGTTCGCGATGTTGGATTTCGATCAGCACATCAAAAGTTGGAGGCGCGCGTCTTTCGAGCACCGTTTTCTGGGTGCCGCGTCTGCGGGCTTCTTCATCTGAAAGTGTTACCGCTTCGATGCCGCCGACCAGGTCGCTTAAAGTTGGGTTCAGTAAAAGATTTTCGAGGGTCTGACCATGCGCGGTGCCGATCAGTTGCACACCGCGTTCGGCGATGGTGCGCGCGGCCAGGGTTTCGAGTTCGCGCCCGATCTCGTCAATGACGATGACTTCGGGGTTATGATTTTCGACAGCTTCGATCATGACTTCATGCTGGAGCATGGGTTCGCGCACTTGCATGCGGCGCGCCTTGCCAACGGCTGGATGCGGCACATCGCCGTCGCCGCCAATTTCGTTGGATGTATCCACGATGACGACGCGTTTGTTTTCAGCAAGGATGCGCGCGGCTTCGCGCAGGAGGGTGGTTTTTCCAACACCTGGACGCCCGAGAATTAGCACGGACTTGCCTGATTCGATGATGTCTTGAATGATGTCCACGGTGCCATACACGGCGCGGCCCACGCGGCAGGTTAAACCGACAATGGCTCCAAGCCGGTTGCGAATGGCGGAGATGCGGTGAAGCGTACGCTCCATGCCGGCGCGGTTATCGGCGTCGAAGGTGCCAATGCGCTCGGTGATATGGTCAATATCTGCGTGGGTGATCTCTTTCTCAGCGAGAACGATTTCGCCTTCGACAAAACGCGCGGTGGGCAGACGCCCGAGGTCAATGACAATTTCCAACAAGTTCTCGCTGTTGTTTGCCTTTTCCACCGCATGGCGAATATTGGTTGGGAGCACCTCCAGCATGGCGTCGAGGTCGTCTGTGATTCTGTGTTGGGTCATTTTCAGGTTTACAAGTTGAAGGTTGAAAGCTTAAGGTTTCAGGTTTAATGCATAATGAATGAAACGTGAAGCCATGAATGCGCGCGCAATTGACCAGGCGCGGCTTGTTGTTGGAAAGGAGGAGCGGGAAATATGGCACATGGCGGAATACCTGCCTGAGTGGGATGTGTCGCGAATATCCCCATTATAGCAGTGTCCCCTTTATTCCTTCATCCCTTGTATAATTGAAATCATGTCCTCATCCGACGACCCGATCAATCCAATGGAACCGCCGCGTCCGCCCCACGAGGGGGTTCGCAATCTCCGCCGGCGCGCCACACGCCGTTCCTCCATCCCTGCCGATGCAGAAGGACAGGCTTCGCTCATCTCTGATCTTTCACGCCGCGCATATCCATCCATTGAGCTGTTTGTCTTTTCACTGGTTTGCGGCGCGATCCTCGGGCTTGGCTTTTTGCTTGATTCGCAAACCGTGCTTTTACTCGGTATTCTCGTCTCCCCATTAATGACTCCCTGGGTGGGCTTCCTGCTTGCCATTCTGACTGGTTCTCCGCGCTTTCTTTTTGAAACGCTCATGGCATTGCTGATCAGCGTCGCGCTTGTTTTCATTGGCGGTTTGCTGACAGGTTTTGCCGCGCGTCTCTTCATGCCGATGACGCTCCCCAATGTTTTCATCCATTCGCGTTTGTGGATTCCCGCTTTGGTTGTGCTCGCCATTGGCGCGGTCACCCTTGTGGCCTCCTTCGCGCGTTCAGAAAGTAAACCCTTCCTGCCCAGTATCCTGATCGCCTACGTTTTTTATTTGCCGATCAGCGCAGGCGCTTTCGGACTCGGTTCCGGTTTGGAAGGCGTTTGGCCTCAGGGACTGCTCGTTTTCGTTGCGCATTTTTCGCTGGCAAGCGCGCTCGGCCTGATCACACTGTACATTTTACGACTCCACCCTTCGCTTGGCGGAAAAGTTTTCAGCGGAATCGCACTCCTGCTTTTCGCTGGGATTCTTATTGCGTTGATGGGATCAGGCTTCCCGTCGGCGGTTGAAGCGAATGGTGCATCCTCCACGCCCACAGCGCAGGCATCCACGCTTCCATCCTCAACCCTGAACCTGCCGCCAACAACAATCAGTCCCCGCCCTTCGAGCATTCCCGCTGCGCGCAGCCCGACAGTAGAAACACCCAGCCCTGTTCCGCTGACACTGAATGTGACCCTGCCGCCTGCTGAAACAGCGACTGTGACCCTTACTCTCCAAGCGACTCCAATTTATGGAATGGTATCTGCAAGCGAAGGCGGCGGCGCAAACTTAAGACAAACAGCTGATGGGATATATATATTGACCCTGCTCAATGGCACCATCGTGGAAACCTATTCGGAATTCCAGGTAGTAAATGGAGTGACCTGGATCCATGTATATGCCACGCTCAGCGGGCAGAAGATCGAAGGCTGGCTGTTGGAATCTGTCATAGCTTATGCAACGCCCGCACCAAATTTCGAAGCCTCATCCACACCGGCTTTTGGCGTTACACCTACCCCATAATTCACGCTAAAAAATCAGGGAGAATATTTTCGCCTCCCTCATGGAGAAAAATAAATGCCCATTCACTTCGGCACAGACGGCTGGCGCGCCGTCATCTCGGACAGTTTTACATTCGACAACCTGCGCATGGTCTCGCAAGCCATCGCAGATGCAGTGGCTTCGGATCATTGGGATAAATCTCCAGACGCAGACTCCAAGAAGATCGTTGTTGGGTACGACACCCGTTTTCTCTCAGACCGTTTTGCGGGAGAGGTGGCGCGTGTGCTTGCGGCAAACGGATTCACAGTTTTGCTGGCACAATCCGATTCGCCGACACCCGCCATATCTTACGCCGTCAAGAACAATCACGCCATTGCTGGCGTAATGATCACGGCTTCGCATAACGCACCGCGTTATAACGGCGTAAAATTGAAGGGCGCGTTTGGCGGCTCGGCTCTCTCCGAACAATGCCGCCGCGTGGAAGTGTATATCAATGACAATGAAGAACAGGCGCGCGGGCCCAACTTGATGGATTTTAATAAAGCGCGGGAAGCAGGGCTGATCAAAAAGTTCAATCCGTTGCCTGCTTATTTCGACCACCTGCGAAAATTGATCAATACAGATATTATTGCAGATAACCCGCAGCGCTTTGTCGTGGACGCAATGTATGGTTCGGGACGCGGCGTGATCAAATCCTTTTTGCAAGGGACCGCGTGTGAGATTACGGAGATCCGCGGTGATATGAATCCCGGTTTTGGCGGTGTGCATCCCGAACCCATCGCAAAATATCTTGGTCCCCTCGCGAGTGCAGTAAGTTCCGGTTTCGGAAATTTCGGTGTGGTGACCGACGGCGATGCAGACCGCATTGGCGCGATGGATGAGCGTGCCAATTTTGTTGATCCGCACAAAATCATGGCGCTTTCCCTGAAGTATCTGGTTGAAAAACGCGGCATGAGCGGCGCAGTAGTACGGACGGTGTCCACGACCCGCATGATCGACCGGCTTGCAAAACGCTATGGCTTGAAATTATATGAAACACCCGTCGGCTTTAATTACATTGCTGACTACATGATGAAGGAGGATGTTTTGATCGGCGGCGAAGAATCAGGCGGCATTTCATTCAAAGGACATATTCCCGAAGGGGATGGTCCTATCATGGGCTTGCTGCTGGTTGAGATGATCGCCGAGTCGAAGAAAACTCTCACTGAAATGGTGGCTGACCTGCTTGCGGATGTTGGCCCGGCCCTTTATGAGCGCGTGGATTTGCGCCTGAGCCGCCCGGTTGCCAAAGCGGAAATGACTGAGTTTCTTACCCAAAAAGCGCCTGCAGAAATCGGCGGGCAGAAGGTGCAGGAGATCAGTCAACGCGATGGAGTGAAGTACATTATGGCGGATGATTCATGGCTGCTGATCCGCCCATCAGGAACGGAACCCGTCCTGCGTGTGTATGCAGAAGGACGCACACAGGATATGGTTAAATCATTGCTGGCATACGGAAAAACCGTGGCTGAGAGCGTGGCCTAGCGAAAGTAAAAATGGGGCAGCATTTCTGCTGTCCCATCAGATTTAATTTGGATCGGTGATTATGACTTCTTCACCGGCGCGATGCGTAATCTGCGCGCCAGCAGGATTACGATCACAAAAGCGAGCGCCATCGTAACAAGCCCGGACACACCGTAGTCATCCAAAAAGCCGGTATTGGGTAACGCAGTTGTGGTTGGAACAATCGTGAGTTGAGCAATTGCGGCCTGGGTCAAGGCCGCGCCGACAGTGGCAGTCGCTGCAACGGCTGTGCCATCAGGAGTAAGGCCAGGGTCGAGCGTGGCGGTGGCCAGGTTTACCACTGACGTCGGCTCAGGAGTGATTGTGGTTGTGGGCAAAATGGACGCCTGGAAAGTAGCCGTCAATGCATTGCTGATAAAGTTATTGGCAGCCTGAGCTGTCAGGGTGGCATTGGCAGCCTCTGCCTGTTGGGCAGCGGTGTTGCCGCCTGGACCAAACAGATAAAATCCCACGAGACAGGCGACCGAGAGCAATATGATCCCGCCCAGAATAGCCACAGCAACCAGAAAGGTACGGTTGTTGTTTGATTCTTCCGGAAGTTGAGCTTCGTCAAAATTATCGTAATTGTTTTCATCGAAAGACATGGAGCACTCTCCTGATTATTTTGTCATCGCCAAACTGATATTAATTATCTTCGCAATAACTTCGATATTATCCCATAAATTCAAGGTTTACGAGGGGGACAATAACCGTCTCACCGTTTTCCAATTTTACTTCAGCGGCGGGCGCTTGCAAACCACTCGGCAGTCTGGTTAAGCCGGATTTGAGGGCCACGATCGAACCGATCATTCCCAGAGCAGGCGAGAGTCGCATTCGCACCTGCAAACCGGGCGCAAAGGTTTCAACCTCACGCGGAATAAGCGGAATTTCCGAAATGGGAAGCGGGATGATCACTTCAGGTCTTGCGCCGCTATAACGGTCATGGATCTCCGCATTCACGGTTACGTCACGCCTGGCGTTCGTGATTAATAATTTATATGCCGCAGAGTTCATTGGCAGGGAGCCAAATCCATCGGTCACCAGGATGGGATAACGCATTTCCATCGCTTTCTGGATAAGAGAAGGCAAAATACTTGACAAGATAAGCCCGCGCACAGGTAAACCAGCGGCGGCTTGCAAAGTCTCCACGTCATTGACAATGCCAGCCAGAATAATGGAACCGCGCAGACTCACATCCAACCGCCCGACCGTAAGGATTCCATCCGGCTTTTCGGCCAGGTTCACCAACGTTCCTGAAGCAATTCTGCCATTGCCCCATACGCCTTGAATCAGCGCCCCGGCAGTTTGGATCACCACCCCATGATTTGGCAGGACCTGCACGACCGTACCAGGGATGCCTGCCCTCAACTCCACTTTTGTCACACCAACTTCCATGAGAACCTTGCCCCCGCCCACGGCGACCACGCGTCCATCCCGCGGCGCGCGAACTCTACGCGAGAATAGCCCCTTGCCTGCAGTGATCACTGCGCCTACGGCAATCCGATCACCGACATTGCATGTGATAAGTCGATCTGCAACATTGGAAGTCACCCGCAGGATACGTGTCACATCCAAAAGCAGGTGCTCACGCGCCCAACTTGTTTGGGCGACCACGTCCAGCGCGCTGACTTTTTGATTAAGGCGTGCAAGCACTGTGCCAGGGACAGGTAACAATCGTTCCCGCACAATGGAAGTCAGACCATTAACATGAATGACCGGCGCTTGCATCTTCTATTCGCCTCCGAGGGCCCAATTCCATTTTTTGATGAGCTCACGCCGGCGGACAGCATCGGTTGGAAGGTCGAGGGGACGTCCGCGTCCATCGAATACCACGCCTAAGGCCCCTCCGCTAACTGAGATGGCAAGGCTGCGGCCGGGTCCGAAGCCGATATCTGCACCGCGCAACCCCTGAATGCTCAATTTGCACACTTCCCCGCTGGATAACGGCAGGGTCTCAATGCTTCCGTATTTCAAGTCCACCTGCGCTTCAGCGCCGTTCTCATAATTTAATTTTGCACGCAGAACAACCGTGCCATAACTGGCGGCAACAACGGGGGAAATCACCGTGCCCACGCTAAGGAAAGCGCCAGACTTATACACTTGCACAGGCAGGATACTGTTCTGTGAGACTGCCGCTCCCAGCAATGGAAGCAGGCTGTTTTGATCGAGCATGATGGTAGTGACACCCACAGGCTGGATAGAGTCCAGGAGCAGGAGCAGGCTGAGGCCGGGGCGCGAAGCATCGCTTAATGCGCCGCCACCTGCCACGATGGATTCAAAGAGCGGAGTGAGAGTGGGGTTGATCGTTGCAATATTTTCCGGAAAGTCACGGCGGGCAGATTGCATCGCAAGGTATAAGGCCTGCCTCGAAACTGCCTGGGAGATGGCAAAGTCTTCCTTCGTGGCTGGAATGCTGGCTGGATAGAGTGATTTTTGATAAAGATAATCACGCAGCACACTCACTGGAATATCAAGGGATGACCAGCGTAGAATATCTTCCAGTGTTGTATAGTTTTGCATGCGGGAGAGGTTCTCGCCCAGGCCAAATTGCGGATAGACGCTCAATGTGGTTTTACGATTGAAGCCTGCAGAAATGATCACAGCCGATGAGCCAATATCAACGCTCAAGATTCCTTTT
>DATEDD010000322.1:0-3565 GCA_035286565.1 Anaerolineales bacterium | reverse complement strand
TCACTCCAACAGAGTTTCAAAATCTTTCCGCTATTGGTGTAAAATCAATACAGACAATGTAACAATTAGCGAAATGATGGAGTAAAAACCATGACACTTGACGAAAAAATTCACCGATACGCGCAAAAATTGCCGCATTCTTTTCAGGAAGAATTGCTCGACTTCGTTCAATATTTATTGATGAAAGCCGAACAACAGGAAAAACAGGATTGGGCTTCTTTATCGTTATCTTCAGCAATGCATGAAATAGAAAATGAGCCTGTTTTATACAGCCTCTCTGACTTACGGGTGGTTTTTGGATGAAGCAAGCGGGGCAGATCGTTGTATTTCGATTTCCACAAACCGACCTTGACGAAGGTAAATTACGCCCTGCGCTTTTATTGGGAAAATTGGGCATGGTTCAAGTTAGATTGACAGAGTGAAAGAGTGGCCCACGAGCCACAATTATGCGATACTTGGTTTGACAAAGAACCGATCGCAGGAGTAGTGTATCGTGGGCGCACGCCGAGATAATATCACAGGACAAGAACGGGCACAAATAGCGATGGAAGTGATGCCGACATCTCGACCACATGGAACCGTCACACGTCTTGCGCGAGAACATGCGGTCTCGCGGCAAACAATTTACACGATATCTGCGATTGGTCGGGATATTTTGGTTCAAAATATGGAACCGAAACCGCATGGGCCGCAAGTTGAAAAGAAGGTAGTGCAAGTCAATCGGGATCGCCTGGCACGTAGTGCGGTTGTGTTGACCTGGGTGGGAGTTAGCCAGAGAGATATTGGCAGATGTTGTGAGGCTTTGCTGGATACCTCCGTATCTGCGCCTTGGGTCAACGCAGAGTTGGCGAAGCGGGAAGCGCTGGCGGCACAGGTCAATCATAATTGGAAACCGTCGAACCATGAAACCTTGTCGGGAGATGAGATTTATTCGAATGGCAGTCCGAATTTGATGGTGATCGGCAATGATACGCTGTACATTTATGCCCTGACCCGCCAACCAGCGTGCGACGGAGAAACGTGGGCCTGCGTGTTGTTGGATACGCCCGATAGCCCGCAGTTTTCGAGTGACGCCGGAACCGGATTGGCAGCCGGAGCCGAAGCTGCTGGAAGAACGGTTCATCAGTTGGATTGGGATCATTTGCTGCGTCCTACCTGGGGGCAGGTTTCCCGTTTGGAACGGCAGGCCTATGCTGGTTTGGAGGCTGCTGAAGTGCGCGCGGCTCTGTTTGAGCAGTCGCAAACCTCGAAGCGGCTGGAACATCACCTCTGTGTCTGGGAGAACTTGAACAGCCAAGCTCAGCAAAAAATCGTTCAGCATGACCAATTTCGTCAACTGGCGCAGCAGGTGGATGATCAATTTGCTCTGATTGACTTGAATAGCGGACAAGTGCGAGACCCTTTGGCCTCAGCTGCGATTTTGCGCTCAGTTGGAAAGCAACTGAGCCAGTGGCAAGGTCGCATTTACGAAAAGTTGAGCGCTAATCTGATCAATTGGGCCGATGGTTTATTTGCATACCACACTGGCCTCTCGCAGGCTTTGCAACCCTTGATCAAAGAATGGGGCCCAGAAGCCATTCGTGCTTTATCGTGTGTATGGCAAATCGAAACTGATCAGAAACGCCATCCTAAACCGTTGGTCTACCGACAAAGCCGACAAGCTTTATGGGAAATGCATCTCGAGAAAGCGGTTGACTGTTTAGGCTTGGAACAACTTGATGCTGCCTGGAAAGCTATCTGTCAGGTATTGAACCATTCTTGGCGGGGTAGCATGTTGTGTGAATGTGTCAATAGTTTGCTACGCCCAGTTCTGGATAGACGTAAAAACAGCGATCAGGGCTGTCTCGAATTGTTTCGCTTTTTGCACAATGCCCATCCTTTTGCCAGAGGAAAACGTGCCGGGTATAGTCCTGCGAAACTTGCGGGAATCCAGCTACCCGATGATCCATTTACCTTGTTGGGCCTGGCTCCAAAGTGTCAATCTAACTCCCTGGGTTTCTGAACCATGCCCAATATTGAATTGACACAATCATTTTATTGTTGGAGAAAATATGAGCGACTATTCTCAATACGAGCAACCCCGGCCCAATACTGATCTCAAATCACTGGAAAAATTGATCGGCACCTGGAAGCAATCCGGGGGCGTGGAAGGGACAGTTACCTTTGAGTGGATGGAAGGCGGTTTCTTTCTGATCCAGCACGTTGACCTTGATCATGATGGGCATCCGGTCAAGGGCATGGAAATCATCGGGCATCTCCAGGCGTTTGGGGAAGAGCCGAGCGAGGACATCAAATCGCGCTTCTACAATTTTCTGGACGGCATGACCCTCGATTATGTGTACGAAGTCGATGGAGATACGCTGACCATTTGGGGTGGCGAAAGGGGCTCGCCAGCTTACTACCAGGGTCATTTCAGTAAAGACGGCAATATCCTTAGTGGTGCCTGGGTATATCCGGGTGGCGGCGGGTACGAGGCGACCTCGACCAGGGTAAAATAACCCACCTGACGCAACGATCCGCAGACAACCCTGATTTAACGCATCCTTCCAAGTCTGCGGGACGCTGCGTAACGTCAGTTGGAAAAGGAAACGATGAAAATAACCACAGTCGAAGAGTTCTTAAAATTTAGAGTCCAACCCGAACATTACAGGATTGTGGACAAATTGCGAGAATTAATGCGCGAAGTTGCCCCGGAAACCAGGGAAGTGATCACTTACGGAATTCTCGCATGGAGAGGAAAACTGATGGTAGCGGTCATCAGCCCGACCAAAAAGGATATCACCTTTGCCTTCTCGCGAGGCGCGGAGTTCGAAGACAAATATGGATTGCTCAAGGGGGTTGGAAAAGTCTCGAAGCATGTAAAAATCAAGACCCTGCAAGATATAGATAAGACAAGTCTTGAGTATTACATTAGACAGGCTCTGAAGCTGGATGCAGAATGAGGAGGGAATCGTAGATGGCAGGTAACAAGAAAACCAAAGCTGCGGCGGAGCCAGGAAAGCAAGAGTACAGCGCGGAACGGTTCGCGGAGAGGTTGAAATCTTATGTTTCGCCAGAGGTAGCAAATGCCCACAGCCATCTTGCGTCTGGTGAGGATGACCAAATAATCGGTGTGCGCATGGGTCAGGTCTTTGCGCTGGCCAAAGAGTTCATCGATATGCCGCTCGACGAAATTGAAAAATTGCTCGAAAGCCCGACCCATGAGGCAAGGGTTGGCGCGGTGAGTATCATGGATTTTCAGGCTCGAAATAAAAAGACGCCCGAACAGCGAAGGAAAGAATTGTTCGATTAGCGGCATCCACCCCGGTCTGATGGAGGGGTTAGGGGAAATGAAACCCGAAATGATGTACGGCTCACCCTGGTACGAAGAATATACCCGCATCGCGCCGCACCCGGAAGATTTTGATAAGCTGTTCGCCAAGAAGACGCAAATGGACAAGCAGATCAAAGATTTGCCCGCCGAAGCCATCCGCAGCATTAAAGGGCCAACCCTGCTCATTATCGGAGATTCCGACCTCGTCCGCCCCGAGCACGCGGTTGAGATGTTTCGACTGCTCGGTGGTGG
>DATEDD010000321.1:0-9586 GCA_035286565.1 Anaerolineales bacterium | reverse complement strand
CCGCTTGCGGGAATAATTATTAGAGACTATTAAAGTTTTACTGGACAAATCCATTTCAGCATGGGAAAATCAACAACAATTAATTTAAAACACAGGAGTTGGTTAGCATGAGCAGCAATAAAGAAATGAGCAAGCGGCAGGTACGCCGTGATCAGATACGAAGAAAAGGACAGCGTTCTCGTCTATTGGGTATAGGTCTTATATCCATCGGCGCATCATTTTTGGCTTTTTTATTCATTTACCCGAATTTCAAGCCTGTCGGTGACGTATTTTCTGCGCCGCTTGTTTCCCGCACGAATGTGGATTTCAACGCAGTCGGTGACCCTGAAGCTCCGATCAAGATCGAGGAATATTCTGATTTTCAATGTCCTTACTGCCGCAAATTCTTCGAGAATACGGAAGCGCAGTTACTGGAAAGATTTGTCGCCAACGGCACTGTTTATTTTGTATATCATTCCTTCGGCGACTTCATTGGCGCTGAATCTGGCAGGGCGGCGGAAGCGGCTTACTGTGCTGGCGATCAGGGTAAATTCTGGGAAATGCATGATATTATTTTAGTCAACCAGACTGGCGAAAATGTCGGCGCATACTCAGACCGCCGTCTTTTGGCATTTGCTGAAAAAATTGAATTGAACATGGACGATTTCCGCGCGTGTGTCAATGGCGGCAATTATAAAAGCTTGATCGAAGAGGATTTGAAGAACGGTATCCTTGCCGGTGTTCAGGCGACTCCCTCATTCTTGATGACCTACACTGTAAATGGAGAGGCAAAGACGGTATTGATCGAAGGCGCCCAACCAATTGATGTTTTCCAGGAAAAGATCGATACCGCTCTGGCCGAGATGGGTCAATAGAGAACGAATATCCCTCCTGGATCCTGATTATGATCATTTTTGTGAGCGGAATTGCGCGCGGCTAGATCGGTAGAACATTCCCCGTGAAGAGGCGAGAGTGAAGGATAGCTGAGTAAAAAAAGGCGATGATGGATCATTTCCATCATCGCTTTTTGTTGTTTAGCTCGTCTATTTCCGATCCAATGCCCTGAACCTGTGAATAAGATAAAGCGCCAGTCCGAATAGGGCAAGCGCGTTGGCTTGGTGGATCAGCGCGATCACGATGTTGACATAAGAAAGAATGGTGAGTATCCCTAGGATGATTTGCAGAGCAACCAAACCTGTCAACCATTTGAATCCATTTAGGATGTCGGCAGGGTAGTTTTGTTTCTTGACGATGTAATACACCACAGGCACCAGGATCATTCCCAGCCACCCAAACCAGCGGTGGACGAAAACAATCGTCTGAGGGGATTCAAACAAGTCGCTCCATGCGTTAAACAAGTTGATGGGGATTATTTTTCCAAACATGAGAGGCCATGTATCTGAAACGTGACCAGCCTTGAGTCCAGCGGTCATTCCGCCGTAGGTGATTTGAATCAACAGCACAAGCGTTAGCCAAAAGGATAGTCTTGACGGCAGTGACCATTTTACTTTTTTCGACGTGTCAGGGAAGCCGTATTTGTGACCGAGCGCCGTCCACAATACGATTCCGAAGAGGGAGAGCGCTAATAAAAGGTGAATGGTCAGGCGGATGTGGCTGACGGCCGGGCGATCCACTAATCCGCTGGCGACCATGTACCAACCCATGAAAGCCTGCCCGATAAAGAGCAGTCCCATCACAATATAAATGCCGAATTCCTTAAATGGGATGATTTTTTTGAAAAGGAAATAGAACACAGGAATCGCATAGAACAAACCTGCCAGGCGCGCGATCAGGCGGTGGACCCACTCCATGTAGAAAATGAATTGATATTCCGGGAGCGTCATGCCGGTGTTGATCTTGATGTACTCCGGCGTGAGTTGATATTTGGCGAATTCCTCCTGCCAGGCTTGCGCACCGATGGGGGGCATCACGCCGCTGATGGGATTCCATTCGACAATGGAAAGCCCGGAGCGGGTCAGCCGCACAAATCCCCCGAAGATAACGAGGAAGGCTACCACGAAGCTAAAAATGAACAACCATTTCATGACGGCGTTGTTTTTGGTTTTTGGCATGATATTTCTCCAGTGTTGATGAGGTCTCGTCCGGCTCGACCTGCAAATCGCAAGGATTATAGCACGCAGGCTTTTTGAGCCGTCAAAACTTTTGTCACAAGCCGGGTGACTATATGTCATAATGAATAAGCACTTCGAAACAGGAGCAGGTCCGCATTAAGGGTGAAGCGCAGAAAAGAAAATACCCATCGATTGCGATGGGTATTCTGTAGTCCTAGGAATTTTTCACTTGGTTGAGTATCTGGCGGTAATTCTCCACTTTCGGCGGATTCATCAATATGATTTGATTGATGACCTCCATGGCTCCCTGCCTGTCCCCTTTTTGCATGAGGGTTTCAACGAGTTTATCAAGCACGGTGATCGCTTCATTTGTAAGGCCTGACCGGTGCAGTTGTGCTGCGAACGTGCGTTTTAGCAGAGGTTGATCTTCATGTTCTTCGATAAGATCCTGGAGGAAGATAATTGCCAGTTCGTTATTATGCTGGTTCTCCAGGTGGTTGATGTAGTTCTCAATTTCGCTCAAGGCTTTATCCGGCTGATTCATGCGCAGGTTGAGTTCGACCAATTGTTTGCGCGCCCCGTCGTCATCAGGATCGAGCGTACGTATCTGTTCATAGACACGCAAGGCTTGTTTCCAATCCAGGCGTTGCAGGTCAATATCTGCCATGCTTTGCAGGATGCGTATGTTCCATTCGCTGTTGGAATTGCCTTGTTGTACCAGGCGCAGAGCGGAAGTGTAGGTCTTTCGCGCCAGATCCAGCTCAGCCAGACGATAGTAGATCTCAGCCAGTTCCACATTTTCTTGGATGGCGTCATTGGTTTGCCCACGTTCCACCAGTTGATCAATGAGTCTGGTGCGTGAGTTGATGTCCATCGGTGAGAGTTGAATGATGCGGCGCAATAATTTTGTGGCTTGTAGACCCTCGCCGCGCGCGCTGTAGGATTGCGCAACAACGCTGAATTTTGTGATCGCGTCAGTTGTGCGGCCTTCCTGAACGAGCAGGTCGCCCATGAGAATGTGCAGGGGCAGGTATGTTGGCGCTTGTTGAACGGCGTCGTAGGCTTCACCCATTGCAGTGCGTAAACTTCCCATGTGCGCCAGTTGGTTGATGCGGTTCATCGAGTCAAGCACTGAACTTGATTGTGCCTGTAGAATAACATCTGCAAGCGGGGCCAGCATGTTGCCATCCTGTTTTGGCATCTGTTCGCGTATTTTGTGAAGTTGCTCACGCCAATTCGGCCGCATGAGCAAACTGTTGATGTTTTCGCACACTTTACGTAACTCTGTTTCATCATCCCTGCTCTGATAGGACTCAATCAGTGGTTCATATTGCTGGCGGATGTCATCGGATTGTTCGGCTGGGACGGCCATTGAATCGGCGAGCTTCAACGCTTCCAGATATTCCAATACGGCTTCGCGGAAGTTGGATTTTCTCACGAACAATTGCCCAAGGAGCAGGCGGGTTCCAAGTGCATAATCAATATGTTTGACGGCATTTTGTAATAAGCGTTGCGCGCTTTCGAGCCGTTCCCCCTTGAAACGTAAAAGACCAAGGTTGAAATATAGGGACGGGTGTTTAAAGCCCGCCTCCAGCGCACCTTCCAGTTCTTCCACCGCCTGGGTTTCGCGGCCTTTGCTTTGCGCGTCAATTGCCTGACCGAGATGCCGGATTACTTTGGTCTGCTCGGCATGTTTTATGGATATGCCGCCTGTACCTTTCATGAATGCGGAAAGTCCGGGGCGTTCCTGCGATGAGGGGTTTTCATCGGAATATTCGAAGAGTAACTCTGCCAGCCGGGTCAATGCCTTTTGGCGAGCTTCAGATACCGGGTCCAGACCGGAGGAGGTTCGCGAAGCGTGAGACGTTTGAAGTTGTTTGACCTGCGCCATGCGGATGGGACCCGTCCCGCCTTTGCCGCGGATTGGTTGGGGAAGCAGTTGTCCGGTTTTAAGTAAAGTTTGCGCTTGTTTTACTTCGGGGCTGTTCGGCAAAAGAGACTGGGCTTTTTCCACCATCTCCTTTGTCTTTTCGGCGTTGCCTGCGCGCTGAAGGATGCTTGCCACAGCAAGATACTCCGTCACCGCTTGTTGGGCGTGCCCAAGTTTTTCATGCACTTGCGCTAGGCGCAAATGTGCAAAGGTATGTTGGGGATTCAAATTTGTAACGCGTACCCAGTTCTCGAGCGCTTTTTGAGTGTCCCGTTGTTGTAAATAGAGATCGCCCGCGCGAAAGGCGGCGTCAATTGCATTTTTTAAGTTGCCGAGTCTTTCAGAAAGTTGCGCTACTTTTTCCATCGGCACGGGGTCATCCGGCGAGATCTTGGCCACGCTCAAATAGATCTGTAAAGACTCTTCGAGTCTGCCAAGTTGATAAAGCGCCAGCCCAAGGCTGTTGAGCGCCTTGGGTTGATCGGGAATTTCCTGCAGAGCGCGGCGATAGGCACTGACCGCCTTATCCCATTCCTGGTCCCAGGCGGCAGAGTGGCCTTCGTTCATTGCTTTTTGAAAGATATCATCTCGTTCGGGCATAATGGATATTCTGCTTTCGTAATTGCGATGATTTTTTATCGGTATTGGAATTATAACCGTGTCTTAAGAATGGACAAAGCAGATTGGTTATGATTTTAGTACGGTCATTTCGCCCCAATTCGCACCCGCTCTTGCCTCTGTTTCGAGAGGGATGCTCAACGGGTAGGCATTTGCCATGGTTTCCCGCACAACTTGGGCGGTCTTTTGTATTTCACTTTGTGGACATTCCAGAACCAGTTCGTCGTGCACTTGCAAAAGCATTTTGCCTTTCAAACCGGCGGCTTTCAAAGCGGATGGGATTTTGAGCATGGCGATCTTCATAATGTCTGCGGCCGTCCCTTGAATGGGAGCGTTGATGGCTTCACGTTCTTCGCGGTTCTTCATTTGCACATTGACCTTGCCTTGCAAGGCGGGGAAGTAGCGCCTGCGCCCGAGCAGGGTTTCCACGTAGCCGACCTCCGCGGCTTGTTTTCTCATTCCATCCAGATAAGTTTTTACACCGGGGAATTTTCTAAAATAAGCTTTGACAAAATCCTCCGCTTCAGCCAATGTCAATTCGGTCGAGCGCGTCAGACCGAATGCCGACATGCCGTAGATCAACCCGAAATTGATGACTTTTGCATGACGGCGCATGTCTTTGTTCACCTGATCCAGTTCAATATCGTAGATGGCGGCGGCGGTGGTGGCGTGAATGTCTTCTCCCGCGCGGAAGGCGGACAGCATGGCTTCATCTTTTGCCATGTGCGCGACGATGCGTAACTCGATCTGTGAGTAATCTACAGATAGCAAGGTGTTGCCATCGTCAGCGATGAATCCGTTGCGCACACGGCGTCCGGTATCTGTGCGGATTGGGATATTCTGCAAATTTGGATTGTTGGAGGAGAGACGTCCGGTTACTGCGCCGATCTGGCTGTAGGAAGTATGCACACGTCCAGTGTTTTTATCCACTGCACTGGGCAGTGCATCCACATAAGTGGATTTTAGCTTCGAGAGTTCGCGCTGTTCGAGGATCCAATCCAAAATAGGATGTTTGCCGCGCATGGCCTCCAGCACATCTGCCGAAGTGGAATAAAAGCCCGTTGCTGTTTTGTGTCCTTTGTCAGGTGGTTCGAGCCGCAGGTGATTGAAGAGAATATCCGAAAGTTGTTGCGGCGAGTTTATGTTGAAGGACTTGCCCGCCAGGTCAAAAATTTGCTTTTCAATTTCAGCGAGGCGTTTACCCATTTCCACGGACATTTTGCCGAAAAATTTTATATCGATCAACGCGCCTGTCATTTCCATATCTGCCAGCACAACAGTCAGAGGCATGTCAATATCATTCAGAATTTTTGTGCCGTTCACACGTTCCAATTCCTTTAGCAAAATGGGCATC
Source organism: Anaerolineales bacterium (assembly GCA_035286565.1). Lineage (GTDB taxonomy): Bacteria > Chloroflexota > Anaerolineae > Anaerolineales > Villigracilaceae > Villigracilis. The sequence goes on along the minus strand of DATEDD010000321.1, from coordinate 3,633 downwards.
AGGCGCAGGGTGGTCTCGGCATCGGCGGCGGCGTAGTTCGCCGCGGTTTCAATCGCCACATCCGCCATGCTGATCTGCTTTTTACCCTTGCCGATCAAATCTTCAATATGAGTCATTTCCTCGCCAAGGCGGAACGCCGCTAGATTTTTCAACCCGAGATTGCGCGAGGCGGGGTCAATAATGAATTCGGCCAGCATCGTATCGAAGGTGAGCGGGGTTGTGATAAGACCATAACGCGCGAGCAGGATGTGGTCATATTTTGCGTTGTGCGCTATTTTGCCGATCTTTGCATTCGTCATGGATGGCGTCAGTGCAGAAATCACCCTGTCAATGGGAAGATTATTTCCCGAAGTATGGCCGACGGGGATGTAATAACCCTGTCCTTCCTTGATGGCAAGCGAGATGCCGACAAGTTCTGCTTTCATTTCCTCTGTGTCGGTGGTCTCTGTGTCAAATGAAATTGCTTTTGCTTTTGATAGTTCCTGGACGAGATCATTTAATTTATCATCTGTATCAATTGTAATAACTTCAATGTTCGATGGTTGCGGAGAATAAACAGCCTGCGGTTGGTTGACGAACATGGTCAACTGGCCGCTTTTGGTTTTTGCGGATTTGGGCGCCGCTTCTGTGGACTCTGTCACGCCGCCGCTGATGCCTGGCACTTTGCTTAGAAGCGTGCGGAATTCCATTTCTTTGAAAAAGGCTTCAAGTTTGGACGGGTCGAATGGTTTTATTGCGGCATGTTCAAGGTCCAACTTAAGATCAAGATTGATCTCAATCCGCGCCAGGTCACGACTCATGTAAGCCGCATCTTTATTCGCCTCGAGTTTTGCCTTCCAGCGATTTTCCACCTGATCTATGTTTTGATAGATCGCATCCAATGTCCCAAATTTTTCGAGCAAAGCAGTCGCTGTCTTTTCGCCGACACCTTTTACGCCGGGGATGTTATCGGATGCGTCTCCCACCAGGGCTTTGTAATCGACCACCTGGTCTGGACGCACGCCCAATTTATTGATGACATCCTGATCTGTGATGTAAGTCTGGTCATCGCCAGCAAGATAAACAGCCGTGCGCTCGTTAACCAATTGTAGCAAGTCTCTGTCGCCTGTGATGATCTTGACGCCCAATCCTTGTTCAGCGGCGATCTTCGCGATGGAACCAAGCACGTCATCTGCTTCGAAGCCTTCCATTTCAAGGCGCGGAATATGAAAGGCATCCACCATTTCGCGAATGCGTTCGATCTGCGAACGCAATTCATCAGGCATTTTTTCGCGTGTGGCTTTGTATTCGGGGAAGATCTCGTCGCGGAAAGTTTTTCCCACATCAAATGCCACTGCGAGATATTCAGGTTTTTCCTGTTCGAGCACTCGCACCAGTTCACGCGCAAAACCATAAATGCCTGCGGTGGGTTCGCCTTTGGAGGTCTGCCAGCGCTGACTGCTTCCGCCAGCGGTCAGGGCAAAGTACATGCGATAGGCAAGGGCATGTCCATCAATTAAATAAAGTGTAGGGGGCATAGAAGGTCCAAAGATTTCGGAAGTCTGATTTTATACCTTTTCGGGACTAAATTACCAAACCAGCATAAAAAAATAAAGCGCAGAGTTGATTATACTCTGCGCTCTGAATTTATTTTGACACTAACGTGCCTGGATTGCGGTTCCATCCTGTCCCTGGCCCTGTCGTTGGCGGGTTTGGAGTATGTAATCCCGCACGAGTTGTGGAGGATGGGGATATGTGCCCACCATAATAAGATAGCCCAGCGCCCAAAAATCACCGGAAGGGTTTTCTTTTTTTAGGCGGGTAAACTCATTAAAAACTTTATCTGATGTTTGTTGGCGCATGATGTCCATGAGATAAGCTGGGGAGGTGGTTGGTGGCACATCGACCACCCATTGCAGATACTCGGGGCGCACTGCCAAAAATTCCATCCGCCATCCAAAGGCAATACAAATATTTGGCAGCCATTTACCAAGATTTTCTGCCAGGTCACCGATAAGGTAATGCGTTGGAAATCTCGGAACGATCAGACATGCGTAACTAAGATGGTACAAACCCTCTGTTATTGGTTCCAAAATAAGTTGGCGCGCTGCTTCAGTTGTCGGGCTTGCGCGGGTAACATCCAAACCACCAAGTGGAGGCTTGGCAATTGGAGTTTCAGGTTTTTGCTTTGAATGAGTTGGCGCGGAGACATTCAATTTATTGAAAGATGTTCGGGATTCTGCATTCAAGTCCTGAACAGGAGGTTGATCTGTCATAATCAGATTGTTTAATTTGACAACTGGAGGCTCTTCGCCAGTGGAAACTGGAGCATTTGAAGGAGCGTTTGACATGTGGATTCGGTCAGTGTCAATTTTTTCTTTCTGATTAGGAAGATCCAAGTCATGGGTGGATGCGGGTTCGGGATCAGGAGAAGGGATGTTGATGAGAATGTTTGAAATTGGGGCAATTTTCAGCGCGTCGCCTTCATCCATAACGCTGGAAATATCAATATCTTGTTGTTGCGCGGGTTCGGGAGGTTTTTGAGATTCGATTTGTTCTCTCCCAAAGTTATTGACGAGTTGACTCGCTTGAGCGCGGATGGTGCCGAATGGAGTTTCTGCATCGAAAACAAATGCAAGCACAGCCTCAGTAGTCAGGCGGGTAGCGTAGAGCATGTGCTCAGCTTTTGTACTTTCAAGGCGGATAAATCTAAGCAGGTCTGAACCTTTTTGTCCATCCCAATTGCGTGAGACGGTTTGAGCCACTTCCATTGCAGCGTTCTGCGAAAGGCCGCCAGCATACGCCCATAAATCATTTTTGAGTGTAATCAAAGCGGCTTGAGCGGATGATTCCAAAGTCAGGCGGGTGAGGTGTTGCGCGGCTTTGGTAACATCACTGAGCCAAAGCGGGCTGGGCTCTGCGCCAACTTGGGGAGTGGTTACGGGTTCGGGAGGATTAATTGCGGTCATAAAATTTGACACACTAAATGGCTTGCGGACGAGGATCCATGGGCGCAAATAATTGATGGGAGCAGGAGTTGCTTTGTCATCAAAAAGAATGATGAGTTTTATGCCTTGGCGGATGGTGCGTAGGGCATAGCCGATTTCATTTACCCAGTCCTCGCCAAGAGCAAAATCAAGCATTACAAAGGAAGCGTCAATCTCTCCTACGCGTAAAATGGCAGACGACTTATTGTTAACCACATGGATACGGTAAAGGCCCGTCTCTTCTAATGTGCGACGAATCGTATCTCCAAGGCTGGATGAGGGGGTAACGACAAGAATATCCGTTGGCATTTTTAAGAAGTTTATCACTTATAACAGGCTCAATCAAGTTGCACAATGGGAAAAAACATGGCGTTCTTATCAAGCCAGAATAAGGTCAATTACATGATGGTAATACCTGTGTTTCCTTTGGCATCCCCTTCCATCAGGATGAACTCCAGCTGGAAGAGGCCGAATAGGTAAGGCAGTAGTCTTCAGTAACTTAAGAGTCTTTATTTAGTTTGTTGGGCTGTTTTGGGGTGTATCCACCCTGGCGGACGTTGCCAGAGCAACTTGCCATTTAGTATGACAGACACCATTTTTGGAAATCCACTTTTCACAGGGTGTCATAATCCGATTGCAGTTCTTTAATGCCTAACAATGCCATTAA
>DATEDD010000320.1:0-5751 GCA_035286565.1 Anaerolineales bacterium | reverse complement strand
CCTCGGGGTCAGAAGCCAGCCACTCCCTCCAGGCCGAGGCGAGGAAGTTGATGTAATCCTTGTCGTGCACAGCCAGGATCGGGCCGAGTCCAAAATCTTTTGGCTCACTGAATTCAGCCCAGTCCGTATTTTTGAGTGCGGATAAAATCCGATCCATACGGTCGGGGTTTTCGTAATACGGCACACGTTTTCCGCCATCAAAAACTTCAAATGGCGGAAAATGTTTGCGGTGTTCTTCCGAGTAAATTATTTTCATCGTAAGACAATTTTACCCGCAAGCGTCTGTGTTGCACGGAGGAACGATGGATGTAATTGGAGCAATTCATGGAAGGCTTACAATCAGTAAATTAAAACAGGATGCTTTGCCGCGCGAGATGATCGAAAAACTTTTAAGCGCCGGCGCGCAGGCTCCCAATCATCATAAAGTAAGACCCTGGCGTTTTGTTGTGTTGACGGGGGATGGGCGAAAAAAACTGGGCGACGTAATGGCCGCCTCTTTCGCGGACCGTAATCCTGCCGCGCCACCGGAGGGTTTAGACAAAACTCGGGCATTGCCGCTTCGCGCTCCCGTGGTGATTGCCGTTGGCGTGGATCACCCTATCGATGCCAGGATCATCGAAATTGAAAATGTTTCGGCCGCTTCGGCCGCATGTCAAAACATTTTGCTTGCCGCTAGTGCATTGGGTCTCGGCGCGATTTGGCGCACTGGCGAATGGGCGCGCGATGAAAAGGTGAAGGAGTTTTTAGGCTTTGAAGCGGCCCAGTATATTGTGGGATTTATATATGTTGGCTATCCCGATGTTTTCCCTGAGCCATACTTGAGGCAGGGATATGAAGATAGAACAGTATGGGTGGAATAATATCCAGGTTATTAGAAGAAAGATGAAAGAAATAGGGCAAGGAGTTTTTTCTTCTCATTGCCCTATTTCTTTCATTCGGAATATTTCATTTCACCTGCTTCAATTTTTATGGGCAGGTGATTTTCTTTAGGCGGGATGGGACAGGTTGCAAATGCCGTGTAGGCGCAGGGCCAATTCTCAGTCAGGTTGAAATCGAGGATGATCTCGTCGCCCTTTGGGATTGGCAAATAGAATTTCCGCCCGCCGCCGTAGGTGGTGTCTTTGTTCGTTCCATCTGTAAAGTTGAAAAGCAATTCGTCGCCGCTTTGCTCAGCTTCAAGGGTGTAATGGACGCCATTCAATGCAAACTGCGCCTGTCCTAAAAACATGCTGTCAATTTCTGTTCCGATCACTTCCATTATCTTTATCGGCTTGGGCGGGTCGTAAGGGATGTATTTTGCAATCACGCGATATTCAGGTTTAACCGGGTAATAATGGAAGCCTGTGAAATTCCTACCTGCGGGAGATTCACTATCCCAAATTCGCACCAATGGGACTCCTCCGCGGATAATGATCTTCATGGTAAGCGAACCTATATTTATTAAGTCAGTTTTTTTATCGCGATCTGTCCGTAATGGGCGGGCTTCAGGAATTCGTCCGTTGATGGTGATGTTAACCTCTTTGGCAGATTGAAGAGTAATAAGCCCGCCTTTAAAGTGGAATGCCCCGCAGTGAGCCAGAGGAAAAGCCGGTAGGCTGATCTTGCTGCTTTTGTCATTGCCAAATGAATTTTCGCCTTCTTCCAGCCAGAATAAGCCTGCCAGATTAAGCCAGTGTAACGGATCGGACGATGTATTCTTATCTCTTTGTGCACGGAGATTATTGATGTTGGCTTTGTAGGATGTCATCTATTTATCTTCCTAAAACTTCCATCATAATGTCCGGTCTGTCTGTGATGATGCCATCCACGCCCCAATTGATGAAGAGGCGCATGGTTTCGGCGTCGTTGATCGTCCAGGGTTCGACGGCCAGGTTGCGCTCATGCGCGGCGCGGACGAAGGCGGGCGTCATGACCGTGATGCCGCCAGATTCTTTGGGAACTTGTAATGCAAAAAACTTCGGCGAATACAAACTGCCCAGGAATGGTTTTGTGAGCAAAACGAAAAAAGTCGTTTCATTCTTGGCGCTGGAAGTAGCCACCTCAGGACATTCAGCGCGGAACTCCTTCAGTTTTTCATCATGGAAGGAGGCGACCAGGACTTTTTCCTGCATGGAATATATGCGGATCAGATTGCAAAATGGCTTAATCATCGAAGCGTTTGACTTTTTGATCTCGATGTTCATGCGCATTTCTGGGAAAGTTCGAAAGACTTCTTCCAGTGTGGTGATAGTGACACCCTGTCCACGGAATGGAAAGGTTTGACCTTGATCGTTTGACCAGTCGTAGCCTGCATCCAGTTGTTTTAGATCTGCAAGCGTTATTGATTCAATCTCGCCGGTGCCGTCGGTGGTTCTGTCCACAGTTTCATCGTGCATGAGCACGAGTTCGCCTTCTTTGGTAATGTGAATGTCCATTTCCAATACATCCACTCCGAGGGAAACTGCGTTTTGGAAAGCAAACATTGTTTCTCCGGGCCAGAGTCCATCCCCACCTTGATGGGCAATGATGAGCGGATAGTTCATGCCATTTGTATAGTAGGGGTGTTCTGGGGCTGGTTTGGATGTGATTCGAATGATGACAAGCACTGCAAATAGGATAAGGACAATCTTGTGCCAGAATTTTAATTTCATTGATTACACTCCGTTGGTAAGTTAGTCAATTCTACCCGTTGCCCTGTGATTTGACACACATCATTTTTTCACGTATAACTGGCATAAATAAATTTCTGGAGGCATTTATGCTTGCATTACGTTTGTTACCCGAAGGCGGCCAGGGCCTAATACGGAACTTGATGTTGTATCTGGGAAATGCCCTCTTTTTTTCAATGGTTTTTGTCGGGTGGTGGGTCAGTTCGAGGAAACAGGAGTAGCCTGAAGTCCAGCTTGAGGCGGAAATGTTGCGGTGGGACAAGTGGATTTTATTTATACAGGCTTCATCATTAATATGTAACTTGTAACTTTAGTCACACTAAATGTTTTCATTAAGCGGATATAATCTCTGCGCAATTCGATATACATAATAACTGGAGGTTTATCATGAATAAATTTTTGTTTGGTGTTTTAGTTTTCACTGCGCTGGTCGTGGCTGCCTGCGGTGGTGGAGGCGGCGCGGATGCAGTTGCCACCCTGGCACCTGTTCCTTCTGAATTTTCCGGTCAGGCCAATCCCCTAGGTGCAGATGCCGCTGCAGCCGGTGCCTTAGTTTTCAAGACCAACTGTGAAGCCTGCCACGGTCCTCAAGGCCATGGTGACGGACCTGCCGGTGCGGCGCTTGATCCTGCTCCCAAGAATCTTGGTGAACTTCAGACTAAGGCTGGTGATGATTATTTGTTCTGGCGCATTTACACTGGCAAGGAAGGCACATCCATGGTGGCTTGGAAGGGTGTTCTGACCGACGAGCAGATTTGGCAGGTTGTTGCCTTTATTCGCACACTCAAGTAGAAAAACCAATTTGTTGTAATATCATAACAGGCAAGGCCATTTGCTGGGTCGCGCCTGTTATTTTTTTTTGATGGGCTAGATCTGGCAGATGAACGCCACGTACTTTACCATCAATGAAAATGAATTCCCAAAATTTCCCTAAAATTTATTGCCTGAACCTACCCTGCCTATTGTTCTGGATTTCGGCAAGGTTTGATAAATAAATCTTGTGCTATGATTGCGCTTCTGTATTGAGTATAGAGAAAGAAACGAATCAAGGTATTAATCGAAATACCTACTACTTTCAGCCATCAACCTTTGGAAAATTTATGCGACTCAGAGCAGATCTAACCCTCCTGCTGGTCTCCGTGATCTGGGGCTCAGCCTTTGTTGCGCAACGAGTCGCAGGTCAAATGGGAAGCGTATATCTATTTAATGGAGCGCGTTATCTTCTCGCCGCCTTGGTAGTTTTGCCACTTGCGCTGCGCGTAGGTAAGGCTTCCAGCCTAAAAGGCCAGGATATAAACGCAACCTACTCTCGCGAGGGATACAAATGGATGTTCGTCGCTGGTTTTTTGCTATTTCTAGGAAGTGCATTTCAGCAAGCGGGCCTGGTTTCCACGACAGCGGGCAACGCGGGGTTCATAACCAGTTTATATGTAGTGCTGGTTCCTGTAGCGTTGTTCATCGTTTGGCGCGAGAAGCCGCATTGGATGTCCATCGTTGCAGTGGCTTTGGCAGGGGTGGGAGCATTTCTCCTGTCAACCGGCGGCAGTTTTGAGGTTCAGCCAGGAGACGCGCTTGAACTGTTCGGAGCAATATTTTGGACATTTCATGTCATTGTGCTGGGGAAGTACGCATCCAAATTTGAAGCCATGTCATTTTCAGTGGGACAACTCATCGTATGCGCCATCCTGAATTTAGGCCTGGGCATTTTCGTCGAGCCATCTTTGACCTTTAGTTGGCCGTTGTTTGGCGCAATCGCATACACTGCATTTTTCTCGCTTGGCCTGTGCTACACACTTCAAATATGGGCACAGCGGCACACCCCTCCCGCAGACGCCGCATTGATCTTGAGCCTCGAATCCGTATTTTCGGTATTATCGGGCTGGTTTTTGTTGAACGAAAACCTTGCTGCCATCCAAATTGCGGGATGCGCTCTAATTTTTAGTGCAGTTGTTCTTTCTCAATTCAAAGGATGGAATTCAGGTACAATGGATAAAAATCACTTAGTGGAGGGCCGATGACTGCCAAAGTAATTCTCAACCCATATTCGAACCGCTGGAATTCTAAAACGCGCTGGCCCGAAGCGGAAGCCGCACTCCAAGCCGCAGGTGTGGATTTTGCGCTAGATGTTTCCGAACACAAAGGTCACATTATCGAACTTGTAAAGCAAGCTGCGCTGGACGGTTTTTCACCTATTATTGCCGCGGGCGGAGACGGTACCATAGGCGAAGCGGCAAATGGATTGATGCAGGCGGCGGGATCTGAGCGGGACGCAGTTGGTCCGCTAGGGATCATGCCCACAGGTTCCGCAAATGACATTGTTTATTCACTGGGTTTGCCAACGGATTTGAATGAGGCGGCAAAGGTGATTGCGATGGGGAAGACCAGGTTAATTGATTTGGGAAAGTTGAACGGAAAATATTTCGTCAATAATTCAGCCGCAGGACTCGAACCGTACGTCAGCATCAAACACGAAAAAATTAAATGGATAAAAGGCCTCGCCCGCTATCTTGTCGCGGCTGTACAAGGGATCATGGACAAACCCGAATGGAGCGGAGAAGTTCATTGGGATGATGGAGAATATAAAGGAAAATTCTCCATGCTCTCAATTGGTAATGGCAGACGCACCGGCGGTTTCTTTATGACACCGCACGCAGATATGTTCGATGGAAAACTCACCCTCGCCTTTGGTTATCGCGCCACTCGGCTGGGACTGTTCCAAGCCCTGCCGCGGGCGTTCAATGAAGATAAGGGCAATTATGTCGAAATGGAAGGCATGCGCGAGCTGGACGCTACAAAAATATCCATCAAACTCGACAAGCCCTCCCCAGCGCATACGGACGGCGAATTATTCCCCGAGTGGATACAAAATTTCGAATACGAAATCCTGCCGCAGAGATTAAAGATGCTTGTGTAATTGTGGTGCATAAGCTTATAGCCAGGCAGACCGGGAAGCAAGTAACGCGGATTGTGATCTGCGAATTGCGAAGCAGCTCAACGCCACGAAATTTCATCCTTCAACCTTACCCTCATGGAATCTCTCGACCTCTCTTTTCATCCCCTGACACAAAAACTCTGGCGTGATTTTGAATTGCTCTTTGGCAAC
>DATEDD010000319.1:0-9846 GCA_035286565.1 Anaerolineales bacterium | reverse complement strand
TCTTGCTAATAAAGGTTTGTCATTTCGTGCTGAGGAAAAAGGATAAAAGTTTCTTTTATGAAGGAGAAATAAATGCATAAATCAATACGATCCAGTATAGATGATCTTCGTTCTGAAGACCGGGAATTACAAAACAAGGCTTTTTTTCATATCCTTAAATTGACCGAAAAACCCGTTGAGTGGACGTATGAAGTGTGGGATAAAATGCTGGAAGGCTTAAGCCATAAGGACAATCACGTCCGCGCAATTTCGGTGCAGGTTTTATGCAATTTGGCGAAGAGCGACCCTAATGGCAGAATGCTCAAGGATTTCGATAAACTTCTTGCAGTGACAAAGGATGAAAGATTCGTCACTGCAAGACACTGTATGCAATCCTTATGGAAGATCGGCGTTGTAGGAATAAAACAACAGACCCTATTGGTGGATAGTCTCGCTGGTAGATTCGAAGAGTGCATTATAGAAAAGAACGGCACTTTGATCCGCTACGATATTCTTCAAAGTCTTCGGAATGTGTATGATGCTGTAAAGGACGAGAGAATAAAAGAGAAGGCACTGGAACTGATCGAACGTGAAGAGGATATCAAATATCGCAAGAAGTATGCAAATCTATGGAAGAAATAAAACAAGCATAAACAAATAAAAAGGATTTGTTGCAAATGAAGATCCACCTTGTAGATGGCACATACGAATTATTCCGCAACCACTTCGGCGCTCCTCCAAAGAAAGCCCCGAATGGTCAGGAAGTTGGCGCTACCCTTGGTCTCTTAAAAAGTCTCCTCATGTTGCTTTTGAGTCCGAATGTTACTCACATTGCGTGCGCCTTTGATCATGTTATCAAGTCCTTTCGCAATGATCTTTTCCCCCGATACAAAACAGGCGAAGGAGTTGACCCAACCTTAATGGCTCAGTTCCCGCTGGCTGAAGATGCCGTTTCTGCGCTTGGAGTGGTTGTCTGGCCGATGGTAGCCTTTGAGGCTGATGATGCATTGGCTACTGCTGCTGCTCGCTTCAAAAAGAATAAATCTGTTGAACAAATTGTTATCTGCTCTCCGGATAAGGACCTGGCGCAGTTAGTGACTGGCAAACGAATTGTTTGTTGGGATCGACGGCGGGAGATCGTGCTTAATGAAAAAGGTGTGGTCGAAAAATTCGGTGTGAGTCCGCAATCCATCCCCGATTGGCTCGCTTTGGTGGGTGATTCGGCGGATGGTTATCCCGGCATTCCAGGCTGGGGCGCCAAATCTGCTTCGGCTGTGCTTTCAAAATTTAAGAATATTGAGTCGATACCTGATGACGCGGGAAAGTGGCGATTGAAATCCATAACCCCGGGCCGCGCATCAAGCCTGACCGAAAGCCTGTCACAACGTCGCGAGGAGGCGCTACTCTATCGGCAGTTATCCACACTACGGACAGATGTTCCAATTAAAGAGAAGCTGGGCGAATTAAAGTGGCGAGGCGCTTATACGCGGTTAAAGAAAATTTGCCATGAACTTGGAGATGAACGGATTCCAGACCGTATTCCACGCTGGCGTTAGTTTTATCCATTCAACTTATCCTTCCTTGAATTAGGGAATTTCATTCACATCATACGGTGTGACCTGATACACAGAATAATTCAGCCAGTTTGACTACAACAGCTTCGCACGTCCGCGCCAATGGACATAATGCATCCGAGGAGCCTTGAATGAACTGAAATCGAGACCTTTTTTGATTCTGATATAATACCAACTTCTTCAGTGGGTGCCACCATAAATCATTCGGGATACTTTTATCGATGTCTTCACATTGTCTTCATGTTATTAAGATACAGAGAGTAGACATTCAAATACTTAAGGTCCTTAGATGACTCTGGAAAAAGACACCCTGCTTCATAATCGTTATCGAATTGTTGAAATTCTCGGACAGGGAGGCATGGGATCGGTGTATCGTGCGATTGATGAAAACCTGGGCGTTGCGATTGCTCTCAAAGAAAACCTGATTTCAACCGACGAATATTCGCGGCAATTCCGCCTTGAAGCGGTGATCCTTGCGAATCTCAGACACCCCAATTTGCCGCGTGTTTCTGATCACATTTTGCTGGGTGATCAGGAACAATACCTGGTCATGGATTTTATCGAAGGGGAAGACCTGCGTTATCGTATGGAACGCCTCGGTATGCTTCCTGAAGAAGAAGCTGTGCATATCGGCGCCGCCATCTGTGATGCGCTTACCTATTTACACGCGCGCAAACCCCCCATTTTGCATCGCGATATCAAGCCCGGTAATGTAAAGATCACACCGGATGGTCATATCTTTTTGGTGGATTTTGGATTGGCGAAGGTTTATCATAGCGCAAGCCAGGCTACCAAATCCGGCGCCCGCGCAATGACACCTGGTTATTCTCCGCCTGAACAATATGGCACTGCCCGTACCGATCCGCGTACTGATGTTTATTCTTTAAGCGCTACTTTATATGCCGCCCTGACGGGGTTCATCCCGGAGGACGGACTTGCCCGCGCAATGGACAATGCGCAATTAACCCCGCTTCGTAAACGGAACGCAAAAATATCCCGTCGTTTGGCTGCGACAATCGAAAAGGCTATGGCGGTTGACCCGAGTGATCGTTTTCAAACCGCTGAGGAATTTAAGAAAGCCTTGCTTGGTGCAAAATCAAAATCCGTGCAGATACCGGGAAGTTATACGGTTGTTCCGCCACCCCCTGATTCGTTTCCCAAAAATGATATTAGTGAAGCGGTTCATGTTGATGAGAAATCAACTCGCACTCTTAGGGGACCTGTTCCTCCTACAGCCACAAAAGAGGAAGATCAACCATTCGTCTCGCCTCTTAAAAGGCAGAAAGAACGTGACCGAATGCGACGCTTTGCGTGGGTGCGTTTTGTTCTGATTTTATTGGTATTGCTTGGAATCAGCGTTCCATTTTTTGCGCCGGGAGTATTGCCGTCAAATTTGCGAGGCATGATTCCCTTTCTTGTGCCGACCAATACCAGAATACCTGCGGTCACGTCATCCCCTCTGCCATCTCAAACACCTCTCCCAACCATTACCCTTACTGCCACAAGCAGGCCTCCAACCGCAACTATTGCTCCAACCAACACACTCATCCCTGAAGTTGTGGGGACAGCGCTTTCCACTCAAGTTATCTTCCCCCAAATTGGCGGCGGCTCCGGGCAGATCGCTTATGCATCCAGCCGAACTGGGACTCCCCAGATCTACATTGTTGATCTTGCAGGCGAAAATACTGTTCAAGTGACAGATATATCGAACGGCGCATGTCAGCCGTCCTGGTCTCCTGATGGTGAGAGGTTGGTGTTTATCTCCCCGTGCAAAGGGTTGGATGATATTTACAACAATGCCAGCCTATATCTAATTAATGCGGATGGCACCGGGTTGACATCGATTGACTCATCCCCCGGCGGGAATTTTGATCCGGCCTGGTCGCCGGATGGACAATCCATTGCCTTTACTTCGTTGCGCACGGGGCAGATGGAAATCTTCTCACTATATTTGGATGACCTTTCATCAGCCGCGCAGATCACCAAAGGCGCTCGAACTGTCGAATCCCGTCAACCGGCATGGTCGCGCAATGGCTCTCAAATCGTTTACACTGTCAAAAGGTATGGTGTCTATCAGATCTGGGTAATGAATGCGGACGGAACCGAACCAAAACAGATCGTGCGCAGCGGCATTACATTTTCAGATTATTTGCCGGCCTGGTCTCCAAACGGCGAATTGATCATTTTCAACCAGCGTTGCGCCACCAAGTTTTGCAATCCTTACCTGATGAGTATCTCCGGGGTTGATCGCACGGTTGAGCAAGGAAAACGTTTACAGATTAACCTTGCCCTGATACAAAATGTGGATTACTCACCTGATGGATTTTTTCTTGCTTATGAAAGCTTTGCAGAATCAAACAACCTGGATATTTTCTACATGACTGTTGCTGGCGGAGATCGTGTTCGCCTTACAACTGATATGGGCCAGGATTTTCACCCCGTCTGGCGGCCTGCAATTACAATACCATAAACCCAAAACTCCCGATCAGGGGAGTTTTTCTTACACTCCTCTTATTGACTTCCCTTTTTTGCACTGTTATCATTATTCCGTAGAAAATAGCACTTCCAATTCGGGAGTGCTAAATTATGAATATGGACAATCTCACCGAACGCCAGAAGACCTTGCTTCTTCTCATCATCCGTGATTACATTGAATCCGCTCAGCCTGTTGGCTCGAAACGGTTGACGGAGCATTATCACCTCGGCCTTTCCGCGGCCACCATTCGGAATGAAATGGCCGCGCTCACTGATATGGGATATTTACGCCAGCCACACACTTCGGCCGGGCGTGTGCCAAGCGAAGAGGGGTATCGCTATTTCGTCAGTGAGATGATCCAAAATGCCGAATTGCCAGAAACTGTACGGCGTAGTATCTCGCACCAGTTTCACCAATCGCGCCCGGATATGGATCAATGGATGACCCTCGCGGCTTCCATCCTTGCCAATCAATCCCAGGTCGTTTCGGTGGTCACAGCTCCGCATGTGAAACAGGCCAACTACAAGCACGTTGAATTGATCTCGACTCAAGGCCGGCAGGTCTTAATGGTTTTAGTGATGGCGGGAGGCGAGGTCTCCCAGCAAATTCTGACCCTGGCGGAACCCGTCCCTCAAGAACGTCTTAGCCAGACCGCTTCGCATCTTAACGCCCTTTTAGCTGGTCTTACAGTGGACGCAATTTCCCACCTTCCCATCTGCCCCGACGCGCTCGACCAGGATATCCTTCTTCTGATCTTGCAGGATATTCGCCGCGCCGCTGACAGCATCTCTGGTGAAATTTACATGGACGGATTAACCAATGTTTTAGGGAAACCAGAATTTGGTGAGTCGGAGGATGCGAAGCGTGCCCTGAAATTTTTTGAAGAACCATCCACCATGCAGGATTTGTTGGCGCGTACAACCACGAACACCAACACAGACGGACTTCAAGTATTGATCGGCGGCGAAGGCGAATGGGAGGAACTCCGTCAATGTTCGATGGTGATTGCAAGATACGGTGTCCCTGGCATGGCAACAGGCACGCTCGGTGTGTTGGGACCGATGCGAATGTCTTATGCGCGGACGATTCCAACAGTGAGATACGTTGCGGGATTATTAGGTAATCTTGTGAATGATAATATTGCAGGTGAGTAGCACGACAATTATGTCGTATTACTATAGTAAATGATGGTGAGAGTGGAAGTATGACAGACAAAAAGAAATTAAAACACGAAGAAAAATTTAACGAGACTCAAGCCTCAACGGAGACAATACCTATTGATGGCGAGCAAATCGACGTTAAGATTGAAGCGTTGCGATCTCAATTGGCAGAAGTTGAATCCAAAGCGTCTGAATATAAAGATGGCTGGGCAAGGTCTCAGGCAGAGTTTCAGAATTATAAAAAGCGCATCGAGCGAGACAATGAGTTGATATATGCCAGCATGAAAGGCGACATTATCAAAAAGATTTTACCCGCATTGGATGATCTGGAGCGCGCATTGCAAAACCGTCCCGCCGACGATGCTTGGACGGACGGCATTGAGTTGATCGCGCGCAAATTGAATAATTTACTGGACAGCGAAGGCGTGAAACGCATTGAAGTGAATGGTATGGTTTTTGATCCAAATTTTCATGAAGCGATTTCGCATGAGCCAAGCACTGATATTGAAAGCGGATATATTATCGCGGTTGTACAAAACGGATACATGCTTGGGGAGCGTGTGATCAGACCTGCCCTTGTAAGGGTGGCAAAGTAAGTTATCAAGTTGGCAGGTTGAAAGGTTTGCAGGTTGAACAGAACCTTCAAGCCTGCAACCTTCAAACTTGTAAACGAGGAAATCATGGGCAAAATTATCGGAATAGATTTAGGCACAACCAATTCAGTTGCCGCTGTCATGTCTGGTGGTGAACCGGTTGTGATCCCATCGGCAGAAGGGGAGAGACTTGTGCCTTCTGTGGTGGCGGTGAATAAAAATCACGAACGGCTGGTGGGACGTGTAGCCCGCAATCAAGCCATTACAAATCCACACAATACGATTTTTTCAGTGAAGCGCTTTATGGGGCGCAAAGCAAATGATCCGCAGGTGGAGCATACGAAAAAGCGTGTGCCTTATGCTGTGACTGCGGCAGAAAACGGCGATGTGCGCGTGACGCTGGATGAAAAGAATTATTCGCCGCCCGAAATCTCGGCGATGATCCTTGCGAAGATCAAGACGGATGCAGAGGCATATCTCGGTGAGACGATCACGCAAGCGGTGATCACTGTCCCGGCTTACTTCAATGATGCCCAACGTAACGCCACGAAGGATGCGGGAAAGATCGCAGGACTTGAAGTATTACGTATCATCAACGAGCCGACCGCTTCATCACTTGCATACGGACTTGATAAAAAAAAGAATGAAGTCATTGTTGTATACGACCTCGGTGGCGGCACGTTTGATATTTCCATTTTGGATGTTGGCGAGGGCGTCTTTCAAGTGCGCGCCACGAGCGGTGACACCTTCCTGGGTGGCGACGATTTTGACCTTCGCATTATGGATCATTTAACCGAGACCTTCAAGAAAGATAATGGCATCGATTTAAACAATGACCGTCAGGCCTTACAACGATTGAAAGAGTCTGCTGAAAAGGCAAAGATCGAACTTTCGACTGTGATGCAGACAGAAATCAATTTACCCTATTTGACTGCGGATGCAAGCGGCCCCAAACATTTGGTGATGACCCTGACCCGTGCCAAGCTTGAGCAGATTACTGCCGATCTCGTTGACCGTACGATTGCTCCTGTTAAACAGGCCTTGGCCGACGCTGGACTCAATGCGGGCGACATCAACGAAATTGTTATGGTGGGCGGCATGACGCGTATGCCTGCCATCCAGGATCGTGTGCGCGCGTTCTTTGGAAAGGATCCCCATAAGGGGGTCAATCCCGATGAAGTCGTTGCGATTGGCGCGGCAATTCAAGCGGGTGTCCTGGGCGGAGAAGTAAAAGATATTTTGCTTTTGGATGTTACACCGTTGACACTTGCAATTGAAACATTAGGCGGGGTTGCCACTGCTCAAATAGAACGCAATACAACCGTCCCGACTCGGCGTTCTCAGGTGTTTTCCACTGCTTCGGATAATCAGACGCAGGTTGAGATCCATATCTTGCAGGGTGAACGCCCGATGGCGAATGATAATAAGTCGTTGGGTAAATTTATTTTAGACGGTATTCCGCCTGCCCCTCGCGGTGTTCCACAAGTTGAAGTGACTTTTGATGTGGACGCCAACGGTATTTTGAAAGTCAGCGCGAAGGATAAGGCGACGGGACGTTCGCAACATATAACGATCACAGCCTCCTCCGGTTTGAGCGATAGTGAAGTCGAAAAGATGCGCAAGGATGCTGAAGCGCACGCAGAGGAAGATCGCAAACGCAAAGATTTGATCGAAGCGCGTAACAATGCAGATAACACAGCCTATGCTGGAGAGAAGGCTTTGCGTGAGTTTGGTGATAAAGTCCCTACCGAAGTTCGTAGTGATGTTGAAGCCAGGATTGCGGAAGCAAAATCTGCGGCGCAGGGTGAGGATGTAGAGCAGATCAAAGCCGCCACGGAAGTGTTAAGTCTGGCTGTTCAAAAGATAGGCGCCAGCGTCTATGAGCAGGCCCAGGCCACACCTGAGGGCGAAGCGGGTTCTGATCCAAATCCAGATGCAGATGCAGGCCCTGAAGTTATTGATGGTGAAGTGAAGGAATAAATAACTCGTCATTGCGAGGGCGTTCTTGTTCTTAGCCCGAAGCAATCTCCTTCTTAATTGGGTATTGCTTCGTCGCAAAAGCAAAGGCGCTCCTCGCAATAACGGGGTGTGACTTATGAGCAATCGAGACTATTACGAAATTCTAGGTGTTGGTAGAGGCGCGTCGGATGATGAGATTAAAGGCGCGTTCCGTAAACTTGCGCGCCAGTATCATCCTGACGTGAGCAAAGAGGAACACGCCGAGGAAAAATTCAAAGAGGTCAATGAGGCCTACGGTGTGCTTTCGGATTCCGATAAGCGTGCGCGTTATGACCGCTTCGGCAAAGCGGGACTCGGCAACATGGGCGGTGGCGGCTTCCATGATTACACAACAGACTTTGGAGACTTGTTTGAGGAGATCCTTGGCGGCTTTGGTTTTTCTTCGGGACGCCGCTCGCGCAACTCTCCGAGGCGTGGCCGTGACTTACAAATGCAGGTCACGCTGACTTTTGAAGAAGCGGTCTTTGGTGTTGAAAAAGAGATTGAATTCCAGCGCGAAGAGACTTGTTCCGCTTGCAAAGGCAATGGCGCAGAGCCTGGTACGACGCCAACAAAATGTTCCGCGTGTAAAGGGCAGGGTGAAGTTCGTCAGGTACGGCAGACTTTCTTAGGTCAGATGGTGCAAACTGCGACTTGCCCCACTTGCAATGGCCGCGGTGACATCATTTCGTCACCGTGCAAGACATGCCGTGGCAACGGTCTTGAGCGCAAGAATGTGAAAAAGAAAGTGCAGATTCCCGCAGGCGTGGATAATGGTACGCAGATCCGCTTGAATGGGGAAGGCGGCCCTGGAGTGTTTGGCGGCCCGAATGGCAGTTTGTTCGTTGTGCTGGATGTCAAACCGCATCAATTCTTCAAGCGGCGTGAAAATGATATTTTATTGAACCTTGATATTAATGTGGCGCAAGCTGTGCTCCGCGCGGAGATTCAAGTGCCTACAATCGATGGCGATGAAAAATTAAAAATTCCTGCTGGCACCCAGCCCGGGAAAATATTCCACCTCAAAGGCAAAGGCGTGCCGCACGTGCGCAGTAAACATCATCGCGGCGAACAAATGGTGATGGTCAATGTAGCCATCCCAGCCAAATTGACTAATGAACAGCGTGAGTTGTTTGAGAAACTGGCTGAGAGTTTGGGCACAACGGTCAAGCCGCAGGAAAAGGGATTTTTGGATTGGCTGAATGATGCGTTTGGGGGGTGAGGCAGAGATTAGAGAATTAGAGATTGGAGATTAATCTTTGGTAACTGGCGAGTGGATGAGAGTCCGCTCGTTTTGATTCTGCGTAGCTGATTGCTTTATAATGTTTCAACCTCATGATGAAAACCCTTTTACGAATCTGGCGTGCCATGCCGTTGTGGATGCATTTTCTTGCCGCGAAACTATTCCGCCCCAGATTCGGAGCAGCAGTGGCGGCGGTTATTTTCGATGAGCAGGGACGGATCCTCCTTTTCAAACACACTTATCGTAAATTTGAATGGGGACTTCCCGCAGGCGGGCTTGAATATTACGAACAACCCGCCGATGCCATTGTGCGTGAATTCTTTGAAGAGACGGGGATGCAAATACAAATCGAACAATTGCTTACTGCCGTCAGCGCGCGGGAGGATCATCACATCAGTATGATCTATCTGTGCAAGATTGTGAGCGGAGAATTCAAGGAGTCTCATGAGATTTCGGAGATGAAATATTTTGAATCCAATCATCTTCCAGACAAAATGTTGACCTCCGAGAAAGAATTGATAAAATGGGTGATGAAGGAAAAATAATTTGATAAACATCCTCCTCGTTGGTCTCGGCGGGTTTATTGGCTCCATTCTGCGCTATCTCGCAAGTGGATATGTTCAACAGTCTAGCAAGAGTATTGACTTTCCCTATGGCACGCTGGCGGTCAATGTGATCGGTTGCTTTGTAATTGGTTTCCTCGCCCAGTTGGCGGAAGAACGCGGTATGTTTACGAGTGAAGCAAGGTCATTTGTGTTTGTTGGCATTTTGGGCGGCTTCACTACTTTCTCTTCGTTTGGAAATGAGACCCTTAACCTGGCTC
>DATEDD010000318.1:0-3516 GCA_035286565.1 Anaerolineales bacterium | reverse complement strand
AAAAAATAATTTTGTGATTACAGACCCATGACTTTGCGTCATCAGGTTTCCCTGATTTTGCCTTTCGGTAGTCGGTCGGTCCTGACCAGCTAACTTCGCTGGTTTTAGACGCTCTGACTTTGCGCCGCCGTCTTTGGACGGTTTTACTTTTATCGGCAACCCTGGTAATCCTGGCTCAGTTCAGCGTTAGATTCAGGGCTTTGCGCCACCGGGTTTTCCCGGTTTTGCTCTTTATCGGAGCACTATTATTATTGCATTTTTTTCCATTAATTTCAATCACTCACTTGTTCTAAAAATACGATTTCAACCGTCATGCCCCAGCGCAGGCGGGAGTCGGTTTCGTCCACACGAATGCGGACGGTATAAAGAATATCGCCGCCGAGTTGGGTGTACGCATTGCTGATCTCGATCACACTGCCTTTCAATTGCAGGTCTGACAAGGCATCCGGACGGATGATCACTTTTTGTCCTTCAACCAGTTTTACAACCTCGAGCTCGGTGACGTCGGTCGTTTCCACCCCCCACGCGCTGAAATCCGCGATGCTCACAGCGCGGGTTTCAGCACCGACCTGCTCGCCAGCTTTTACATTTACATCAGCCACCACACCGGCAAAAGGCGCCGCGAGCACATAATTTGAAAGCGCATCATTGGCCGCATCCAGATTGGCTTTCGCGAATGCAAGTTGATCGGCGTTCGGTCCATCCAAACTTATTTCATATTGATATTTTGCTTCAGATTCTGCGGCAAGCGCGGCTTCATACGCGGCGCGGACTGTGTCGCGGTCGCGCATTTCTTTTTCAAGGTCTCGCATAGCCTGATTCAAATCCTCCTGCGCCTGCTCAAGATCATCCTCGGCATTTTTGCGTTTGGAATTATCCTGATCGAGGTCTTTGTATTTATCGAACTCTTTCTGGGCGTCTTCCAGATCCGCCTTGCGATCCTCAATCTCAGCCTGTGCATCTTCGATGCGGTCTTCGATTGCGGTAACATTCAAATCTTCCCATTTTTTCTCCGCCTGTGCGCGGACAACCTGCGTCTCCATGTAAGCCTGCCAGAGCCTGGCGCGCTCTCCGCTCGCATTGCGGATCAGCAGATCATAGGCATTTTGAGCGAGGACAAGCTGCGCCTCTGCCGCGCCCGCATTTGCGAGGCGCGCGAGGACATCTCCCTCGCTGACGGTGTCTCCCGCTTTCACCAACACTTGCTCCACCACCCCGCGCACCTGAAAGGACAGGTTTGTAGCGCGAATGGGTTCAAGCCTACCCTCCGCAATCACTTCATCAGGCGTTCCAACTTCGGCAGGCGCAGGGGTTGCCTGCGGAGCATTGCCACACGCCGAAAGGAAGAGCGCGAGAATTGCGAACAATGTAACGAAACTCAAAATATTTTTTTTCATAGGGAACCTTTTTCGATTTTCGATTTTCGATTTACGATTTACGAACTTACAAATTACAAATTTCGATTTACGAACTTATTCATACGCCAATACTTCACGAATAGTCAACCTTGCCGCGTTACGCGCCGGCAGAATGGATGCGACCACCGAGAGCACCAATACCAACCCAAACCAGATCACATATCCCGCAAAAGTATAAATCACATCAATCGGCGTTTCAAATACCGCCAGGCTTACGATCGTTGAAAGCAAATATGTAAACGGGATGGACAGGATGATCGCCAGCACAAAGGAGATCGCGCCGATTACAAATCCCTCGCTGATCACAGTCCGCATCACAGCGCGGTCATCTGCGCCGATGGCGCGCGTTATGCCGATCTCGCGGGTGCGCTCCAGCACATTCATGCCCATTGTGCCAGTCAATCCCATTGCGCCAACCACTGCCGTCAGAATCGCCATAATGAGCAGGAATACCACCAGCGTATCCAAACTCTCCACTGCCGTATCCAGCGTAGCGCGTCCCGCCTGCGCCACGCGCACTTTGAAACCTCGCTCGCGGAAGAACTTATCCAACTCCTCCGCCTTCGCATTCTGATAAGGCCTTTCGTGGTTTTCTGTGCTCAACCGGAAGGAATAGGAGCGGTTCGCAAGATTGTTCATTTGCGAAATGTATTCATACGGAGCGTACGCCAGCACACCTTCACGATCTACAAACTTAAAGATGCCGATCACTTCCCAATCTTCTTCGCGTCCGTCAATCTTTAAAGTGACCTGGTCTCCCGGCTCGATATTTGGAAAATAACCATACGCGGCTTCGCTCAATGCCAGTTTACGCACATCGTCGGCATGGATCCAGCGTCCCTTTACGAGAAGCGGCTCGATCAGCACACTATCCGCAGGCGGACCAAAGATATTGATATTCTCCAGCACTTCGCCGTTTACATCCAGCAATTCACCGCTGACGAACTGCCAGCCTTCCATACCCACAACGCCATCCACCTGCATGACCATTTGCTCGATCTCGCGCAGGCGATACGGCTGGTCAAAATCAAGGGTCACATCTGCGACAAAATATTTCCCAATCGAACCGATGTAATCATGCAGAGTCGCGCGGACATTGAAAACCGCAATAAAGATCGCCCCACCCATGGTCAACGTGAAGAGGGTCAGGATCAAACGTCCGCGGCGGCGGAATGTGTTTCTCAAGGAAATGATGAACGGACGCGGGAAATGGATTCCGCGTGAGGCCAGGATTCTCGTAAGCCGAATCAACATTCGGTCAAGCCATGAAACGCGAGTCTGCTGCTGTCCGCTTCGATTACGGTCAGCGCCAGGTTGAGGCTGACTCTCATCCCCGGTTAAATCTCCACTGAGCGCGCGCAAGACGGTGATCCGTGAACCGCTGATGACGGGCGAAAGCCCTGCAATGAGAGGCACTATTAGCCCGACCGCGATCTGAATCAACAGGGCTGTCGGCACAATGCGATAGCCGAGAATATTGAAATTCAACTCGCTCGAAATGAAGAGCGCCAGTCCATATGCGCCCTGCCCGCCCAGCGGCACGGCAATCAGCAAAGCCAGGGCCGCAAAGGACATGATCAACACAAGATACATCACGAAGACCTGCCGCCTGCTTCCGCCCACCAACTTGATCACGCCAATATGACGCAGGTGCTGGTTCAACAGGGCGCTTAATGTATTTGCAATTAATGAACTGGAGAGGAAGACGATCAAGATGCCCAACGCCATCAAAATACCCAGGATGGCATTAACCGTGCTTGCCAGGGGATGTTCATACGTTTCCGAGAAACGCGTGCGGATCACGCGCGTGCCGTTCTTTTCCAACTTGTCTTTTAAGTCTCCGCCGATCGCGCGGATATGGCGAATATCATCCCCGCCTGTTTCCACGGTGACATAAGCGCGGTTATATAACTCTGGCTGGCGAAGATACGGCAGGGAACTTATGGCGATATAGGCATACGGAGATGCCAAAAAATCACCTGCACCCATGGCGGTATCCTGCACGATACCCACGACGGGTAGGGTCTTAGTGGAGCCATCCTGCAACTGAAATTCAAGCACATCACCCACCTGCACATTGATATGATTTAATGCATCG
>DATEDD010000317.1:0-5216 GCA_035286565.1 Anaerolineales bacterium | reverse complement strand
AAAAATGCGGGATGTACCATCTCGTGTGCATCTCAGGTGGAAAGAATTGGAGAAGTTAAAGTTTTTAGCAGGGTGAAAAGACAATACAGATCACATGCGGGCAGGCATTACGGCTTCTCCTGTCTTATTACCAGCAGGCCTCTTCATGATAAACTCGGCACATGTCAACATTTACAGCCCTCGCACATCCAAACATAGCCTTTATAAAATACTGGGGAAATCGCGATAACGCCCTTCGCCTTCCTTCCAACGGCTCGATCTCCATGAATCTCGATGGACTCTTCACGCGCACGACGGTCAGTTTTCAACCATCTTTGCCATTTGATGAATTGATCATCAATGGACATACGGTGATGGGCAAAGGGCTGGAGCGAATTTCCTACATTCTTGACCTGGTGCGTGTGATGGCGGGAATTGAGATAAAAGCGGAAGTTATGAGCGAGAACAATTTTCCCGCCGGCGCGGGGATTGCCTCCTCTGCGGCGGCATTTGCGGCACTCGCGCTCGCTTCCTCCCACGCCGCAGGCTTGACTCTGTCCGAAGCGCAGTTATCGCGTCTGGCGAGGCGCGGCTCGGGTTCGGCATCGCGCTCCATCCCCAGCGGATTTGCCGAATGGAAGATGGGCACAGGCGATGATGATTCGGTGGCGATTTCAATTGCGCCGCCCGAACATTGGAATCTTGTTGATTGCATTGCAATCGTCAGCGCATCCCACAAAAAGACAGGCTCCACCGAAGGTCACGCCATCGCAGGGACGAGTCCCTTGCAGAATGCGCGCGTGACAGATACTCCGCGCAGGTTGGAGTTGTGCCGGAATGCCATTCTCAAAAAAGATTTTGACGCCTTTGCAAACATCATCGAACATGACTCAGATATTATGCACGCAGTCATGATGACATCCAATCCGCCGCTGATGTATTGGCAGGCTGGGACAGTTGGCATTTTCCACGCAGTCCGCGAATGGCGCGCCAGTGGCTCCCCCGTTGCTTACACCGTAGATGCCGGCGCAAATGTGCATGTGATTGGTTTAGGGGAGCATGCCAAAGAAACAGAAAAGCGTTTGCGGGAATTACCCGGGGTGAGTGATGTTTTGGTTGCAGGGGTGGGCGGCGCGGCAAGGATTATTTAATTTGCTGATTGTTGCACTTTCGTCGGCACGCATGAACGGTTCAAATGAATCGTTAAACCATCCATAAGGTTAAGCCCATCTCCTCGGGTGAAATCAGGCAGTATAATTCTGGAATTCTTTTTATTTGGAGTAACCCCGTGCGTGTTAAAAATCTTCTTCTCGCTCTCCTGGTCATCGCCATTTTGAGCGCCTGTGCAGGCGATTCCACAGAAATCCCGGCTCCCACCGTTGTACCCACTCATACACCGTCGCCAACAGCCACCATCATCCCAACACCATCCACACCATTGGCAATCCTCGTCCTGCCGGAAGATATGGACAAAATTTCATTTGACTTGTATCAAAAAACAGTCTACGACCTGGCGCAACAATCCGATTATCGTTTTCAGGTACGCAACCTGCTGACACCGGAAGATCTCGCTGACCCAACTTTAAAAGTAGTGATTGCTCTGCCGCCTGACCCAGGCGTTGCGTCCTTGGCGCCCACTGCGCCCGCTGTTCAATTCCTCGCAGTTAATATTCCGAACCTTTCGGCGGGTGCGAATGTCAGCGTGCTTGCACCGGATACACAGGTGGATTTACCTGCTTTCCTAATCGGCTACACCGCAGCGATGCTCACAGAGGAATATCATATCGGCATGTTGATTCCGCAGAGCGATGTGCAGGCGCAACGCGCCTATGCCGCCTTTCAAAATGGAATGAGATATTACTGCGGTTTATGCCGAACATTTTTCTTTACACAGATCACCTACCCAACTTATCTTGAAATTCCCGCAGATGAAAATCCGGGCAGGTACGGGGGGTATGCCAATCTGCTGATCAATGACTATGATGTGGACACCCTTTACATTTACCCAAGCCTCGCCAATCCGGAATTTCTTGCATATGTCGGCACAACCGGCGCACTGCTTTTCGGCACATCCATGCCGGAACCTCGCCCCGGTGGCTGGGTCATGACCATTAGCCCGGATACGGTCAAGGCGATACAGACTACCTGGCCCAACCTGATCGCCGGGCAGGGTGGAATTAACGTTCAATCCCCGCTCGGAATTGCGGATGTGGACCCAAGCCTGCTCTCAGCTGGAAAACTCCGCCTGGTTCAGGAAACCCTGGAGGGCTTGCTGTCGGGTCGAATTTTAACCAGTACCCCATAGTAAGCTGAATACGACCAGTCAAATGGCATTCGTTGACAACAACCACCTTTCCGCCCAGACAGGGTTTTGGTCGAATAGAAGAGATATACAGCAATTGATTTTATCTATATGATATTAGAGTGCTCTCCCTTCGGGAGAGGGCAGGGTGAGAGCATTTCACGGCATTCAATGTTTCTCTTAAAAGTCGTCTACATACTTTGAACGCACTCACCCAAAAAGCCGATTCGCATGGTGAGTAAAATCAGTGTAGAATCAAGGCAATTCAGCAACATCCTGAAAGGATAGCAACTATGAACCTGCGTTGTATCTATTGCCAGACCCCGTTCACGATCAGCCGCTCCGAAATGCTCGGCGCCATCATCAACATGAACGAAAAGAACCAGAATCACTACGATGCGCACTGCCCGCGCTGTCGCCGTGCGAATTCCATCTCACGCCAGAGAATGGAATTATTCTACCCAAACTGGGCTGAAGCCGCCAAGAAGCAAAGCGCTCCACCTGTCGCGCCGCCACTGCCGGCCAGTACTTCGCTTAGGACAGAACCTATCCCCAAATCCGGAAAAACCGCAGCGGGCAAAACTCCTGCCAAAAAAGCCCCTGCTGTAAAATCGTCTCCGGCAGGGAAGAAACCTGCGACCAAGAAAACAACCTCGGTCAAAACAACAGCGAAAAAGGCTCCCCCTAAGGCAAAAAAGAAGTAATAAAATTTTTTGAATATTATACAAAGCCGAAAAGAGCATCCTCTTTAAGGCTTTGTATTTTTATGGGATAAGACGATGAGTATTCGCGCAGTTTTTTTTGATTTTGGCGGCGTCATCCAACGCACCGAATTCCAGGCTCCCCGCATGCATTTGGGTGAGCGTTTCGGCATGGACTTTGAGGAGATAGACACGCTCATCTTTGCAAGCCAATCTGCGCGGCAGGCCTCTGTGGGTCAGATCACAGAAGATGCGCATTGGTCGGAAGTATTGAAGAGGCTCAAACGCCCTGTCTCCGAATTGCAAATGATTAAGAATGAATTTTTCGGTGGAGATGTGATTGACCGTAATCTGGTTAACTTCATTCGTTCCCTGCGCGGAAAATTTCACACAGGGTTGATCTCCAATGCGTGGAGCGGAATGCGCGCCTTTCTTGAAAAGGAAAAGTTCATTGAACTCTTTGATACCGTCATCATTTCTGCTGAAGTCGGTGTGATGAAACCTGATGCAGGAATCTATCACATCGCTTTGGAGCAGGCCAAAGTTAAGGCAGAGGCAGCGGTGTTTGTTGATGACATCCAGGCGAATATTGAGGCTTGTGAGAAGATCGGCATGAAAGGTGTTTTATTCAAGGATCCACAGGAAGCATTGAGCCGCGTGAAGCAATTATTGAAGAAAACTTAATTTCCTTGAAGCGTGTTTATGAAAAGGAGCTGTAGCTTCCCGTAAGCCGAGCCAGCTCACGGTTTGTGGACGAGGCGGGTATCACGAAATGGGTCCATCCGCAGGAGAGATCAGTCAAATCGGTGTGTTTGAAATAAGTTGTGCAGGATTGTCCCGCAGCATGAATTAAGCCAGTTTGACTGTCTTTCAAAACCTGCGGGACGCTATATTACGAAACGGGCGGAACTTCAATTTGCGAAGTCATCGCGCCTGGCGTGGATCGTGTGCCAAACCATGTCATCGCCACCCCGCCAACTGCAATGAGTCCCACGAGGAAGGGCAATAACCAGCCCACGCACGGGATCAACCCAACAAATCCACCTACAAGTAAGAGCAGGAATGTGCCAAAGCCAGTTGCGAGGACGGGCGCCCAGGTTTGGTTAATGGCATTTGTGAAACGTTCGCCCACTTCCTGTCCAAGTGCGATGATTCCGAATAGCCATGCCAATGGAATGATAAATACAACGATAAGCGCGACAGGGATGAGAATCAGCGTAATCGCCATGATGAGTATGGCAAGCGGTGCAATAACAAGTGTAAGCAATCCAAAACTTCCTGCCAGAACAGGCTGGCGGGCGATCGCATCACCTACGCGCTCCATTTGAGGTTGCAGGAAAAGGGTGAGTAACATACCAATTGCGGCAACAGCGAATGCGCGCCCAAGAACGCCTGCTATTCCCCAAAGCGGATTCTCAGGCGGGTTGGGAACATTTGGAACATTTGGTACATTCGGTACATTGGGCACATTAGGTATATTCGGCACGTTGGGTATATCACTTGGCGGAGCATTGTTTACGACGGTACCAACCACTTCCGCGCCAGGCTCTTGTGTGACTTGGCCGCCCATCGTTACAACGTCACCCTGCACAACTGCTGTTTTGGTTAACAATAATTGACTACCGATCACAACAACATCCTTGCCTGATGTCCCTGAGATCGTCAGGTTCCCCCCGATGATGACAACCGTTCCATCCGTGTCGCCATCAATTGTGAGGTTTCCTCCGATCAAAATAACATCCTTTGTTACGGATGCATTTTTTTCAACAACTGCATTGCCGCCGATCACAACAAGACTGCCATTGAGCGTCTCTCCGCTTTCCACGGTGTAATTTTCACCGAATCGAATCACATCGCCATCGGGGCTTTGTGCATACGCGTTGCTGGTCGGCAGAAATAAAAGCGCCAGTAAAAGAAAAAAGGTTGTTATTTTCGTTTTTGTTTTCATGTTGAAACTCCTTGCGGTTTGCGGCTAAACCGCCAAATTGAAATTATCCACAAAAGTCCAAAGCTGGCCAGCGCGGAAACAAGCATCATCCACATATACGGCGGGATAAAGTCTGGCAGAATGCGTAGTAAAACAGTCATCGCTTCCGTAAAGGCTTGCAGGGAGGTAACGACGAATAGAAAATAACCGATTGTCGCGGTAATCCATTCCACTGGAGAGGTGATGACTGCATACAAATATGGCACTGCGAACCAGCCAAGCAAACCGGCTCCGCCCAATATCAACA